>JBFGDW010000062.1:0-13708 GCA_041580435.1 Candidatus Polarisedimenticolia bacterium
CGAGGTCTGAAGCCGGAGCCGGTCCGGCGGGACCCTCAGGGCTGGAAGCGCCGCAGGACCAGCGAGCCGTTGGTCCCACCGAACCCGAAGCCGTTGTTCACCGCGTGGCGGATGGTGGCCGGGCGCGCCTTGTTGGGGACGTAGTCCAGATCGCAGTGGGGATCCGGTTGCTCCAGATTGATGGTGGGTGGGAGCTTGCCGTCCCGGACGGCCCGTGCGGTGATGGCCGTCTCGATGCCGCCGGCGGCGCCCAGCAGGTGGCCGGTCATGGACTTGGTGGAGGAGACGGCCAGCTTGCCGGCATGGGCCCCGAACACCTGCTTGATGGCCAGGGTCTCCACGCGGTCTCCCAGCGGCGTGGAGGTCCCGTGGGCGTTGATGTAGTCCACCTCCTCCGGGCCGATGCCGGCGTCCTTCAGGGCCGCCGCCATGACGCGGATGGGCCCGTCCCCGTCCTCCGAGGGCGCCGAGACGTGGTAGGCGTCGCCGCTCATGCCGTATCCGGCCACCTCGGCGTAGGGACGCGCCCCCCGGGCCAGGGCCTGCTCCAGGTTCTCCAGCAGCACGATGCCGGCCCCCTCACCCATGACGAAGCCGTCACGGTCGGCATCGAACGGGCGGGACGCCCGCTGGGGCTCCTCGTTGCGGGTGGAGAGAGCCTTCATGGCGCAGAAGCCGCCCACGGCCAGGGGGGTGATGACCCCCTCGGTGCCGCCTGCGATCATGGAGTCGGCGTACCCGTTCTGGATGAGGCGGAAGGCGTCGCCGATGGCGTGGGTCCCGGTGGTGCACGCCGTGCACACCGCCGAGTTGGGCCCCTTGGCTCCGTATCGGATGGCCACCTGGCCCGAGGCCATGTTCACGATGAGTCCGGGGATGAAGAACGGCGAGATCCGGCGGACCCCCTGCTCCAGGAAGATCCGGTGCTGGCGCTCGATGCTGGGCAGCCCGCCGATGCCCGAGCCAATGAGGACGCCGGTGCGCTGGGCGTTGTCGGGGGTCACGGCGAAGCCGGCGTCGTCCAGGGCGAACTGGGTGGCCGCCATGGCGTAGAGGATGAAGAGGTCCATCTTCTTGAGGTCCTTCTTCTCCACGTACGCCGCACCGTCGAACCCGGGCACCTCCCCTGCGATGCGGGTGGGAAAGGTCGAGGTGTCGAAGCGCGTGATGGCGCCGATGCCGGAACGGCCCTCCATGAGAGCGGACCAGTTGGCATCGTTGCCCACCCCAAGGGGCGAGACCATCCCGATTCCCGTGATGACGACCCGGCGCTTCACCTTCCCCGACTCCTGATCAGGTGTGGGACTCGATGTACTCCACCGCATCCTTCACGGTGGCGATCTTCTCGGCGTCCTCGTCGCTGATCTCGATGTTGAACTCCTCCTCCAGGGCCATGACCAGCTCCACCGTGTCCAGGGAGTCGGCGCCCAGATCGTCGATGAAGGAGGCCTCGTCCTTCACCTCGTCCTCTTCCACGCCCAGCTGCTCCACGATGATGCTCTTGACCTTTTCTGCCACGTCCATGCGTTGAACTCCTCCCAGAGAGGGACCAAGGGGTCCGGACCGGCGCTGCGCGCCGCCAGACGGATTCTACATGTAAAGTCCGCCGTTCACCCGCAGCACGGCCCCGGTGACATAGGCGGCCGCGTCCGAGAGCAGGTAGGTGATGGCGCCGGCCACGTCCTCGGGGCTGCCGGCGCGTCCCAGGGGGATGCGCGCCAGCATGTCCTCCCGCGCCGCCTCGCCCATGGCCTGGGTCATGTCGGTGTCAATGTAGCCGGGAGCCACGCAGTTCACCGTGATCCCCCGGCTGGCCACCTCCCGGGCCAGGGACTTGGTGAAGCCGATGATCCCGGCCTTGCTGGCGGCGTAGGCGGTCTGCCCCGGGTTGCCGGTCTCGCCGATGACCGAGGCGACGTTGACCATGCGCCCCTGACGGGCCTTGAGCATGGCCGGGAGGACCTCCTTGCTCACCCGGTAGACGCCGCCCAGGTTGGTGTCGGTGACCTGCTGCCAGTCCGCGGGCCGGTACCGCATGAGGAGTCCATCCCGGCTCACGCCGGCGTTGTTGACCAGGTGATCGATCCGGCCCCAGGCGGCCATCACGGCGGCGACGCCGTCCTTGATGGATGCGGCGTCGGTCACGTCCAGGGCCACGGCCAGGGGCTCGCCGCCGGCGGCCTGGACCTGACGGGCCGTTTCGGCCAGGGCGCCTTCGTCCCGCCCGCCCAGGGCCACACGGCCGCCGCCGGTGGCCAGGGCCACGGCGGTGGCGCGGCCGATCCCGCGGCTGGCGCCGGTGACCAGGCTGACCCGTCCCTCCCAACTCAAGGCTGCACCTCCACCCGGCGGGGGCCGGGAGCCCCGTTTGTACAAGGGAACGTGGCGGGGGTCAAGGGGCGGCTCCAGCCACCTTCGCCAGGGCGTCCGCCGTGCCGGCCGGGGCCACCGAAGCCTCGGGCAGGATGCGCCGGACCAGCCCCGCCAGGACCGTTCCCGGGCCCACCTCCAGGAAGGAGAGGTGCCCCGCCTCACCCATGGCCCGGATCGACTCCTCCCAGCGCACCGGTGACGCCACCTGGCGCACCAGCGCCCGGCGGAGGGCCTCGCCGTCGGTGGACGGCGCCGCGTCCACGTTGGTCCAGACCGGGACGCGGGCGGTGGTGAACGGAATGCTGGCCAGGACCTTTTCCAGGCCCCGCGCCGCCGGCTCCATGAGCGGGCAGTGGAACGGGGCGGAGACGTTCAGGAAGACCGCCCGCCGCGCCCCCTTCCCGCGGGCCGCCTCCACGGCGCGCTCCACGGCGGCCCGGTGCCCGGCGATGACCACCTGCCCGGGGGCATTGAGGTTCGCCGGCGCCAGCACCGCCCCGGCCGCGGCCTCCTGGCAGAGATCGGCCACCGCCCCGGCCTCCATGCCGATGAGGGCGGCCATGGCTCCCTCCCCCTCGGGGACCGCCTCCTGCATGAGGCGCCCGCGCTGGTGCACGGCCCGGACGGCGTCGTCGAAGGCGAGCACCCCCGCCACCACCAGGGCGCTGTACTCCCCCAGGCTGTGGCCCGCCACGGCCCGCGGCGCGTGTCCCGCCTTCTCCAGCACCCGGGCCGCGGCCACGCTGGTGGTCAGGAGGGCCGGCTGGGTGATGGCGGTGCGCCGCAGCTCCTCCTCGGGTCCCTGGAAGCAGTACCGGGACAGGGGCAGATCCAGCGCCCGGTCGGCAGCCTCGAATACGGCCCGGGCCTCCGGGTGGGCCTCCGCCAGGTCGCGGCCCATCCCCACCGCCTGGGAACCCTGCCCGGGGAAGAGCCAGGCGGGGCTCATGACTGCTTCCCCCAGCGCACCACCGAGCCGGCCCAGGTGAGGCCCGCGCCGAAGGCCGCCATGAGCAGGTGGGACCCATCCTTGAGCCGGTCCTGGAGCACCACCTCGTGCAGGGCGATGGGGATGGAGGCGGCGGAGGTATTGCCGGTCCGTTCGATGTTCACGTAACAGCGATCGGCTCCGATTCCAAGGCGCTGTCCCACCGCGTCGATGATCCTCTGGTTGGCCTGGTGGGGGATGAACACATCGATGTCTCCAGGCGCCAGCCCCGCCTCGGCGATGGCCTCCCGGGAGACCTCCTCGATGGAGCGCACCGCCACCTTGAAGGTCTCATTCCCCTTCATCTTGATGGTGTTGAGGCGCAGGCGCACCGACTCCGCGGTGGCCGGGTAGCGGCAGCCGCCGCCCGGGATGGTGATGAGCTCGGCTAGGGAGCCGTCGGAGTGCATGCGGGACGACAGGACGCCCGCCTCACCGCTGCCGGCGGTGAGCACGGCGGCACCGGCGCCGTCGGCGAAGATGACGCAGGTGGTGCGATCGTCCCAGTTGATGTAGCGCGACAGGATCTCGCCCCCGATGACCAGCACCGTGCGGGCCAGGCCCGACTCGATGAAGGCCTGGGCCGTGGTCAGGGCGTAGAGGAAGCCCGAGCACCCCGCCGCCAGGTCGAAGGCCGAGGCCTTCCGGGCCTGCAGACTCTCCTGGACGAAGCAGGCCGTGGACGGCGTGATCATGTCGGGGGTGACCGTGGCGCACAGGATCAGGTCCACCTGGTCCGGCGCCACGCCTGCCCGCTCCAGCGCCTCCTTCCCGGCCCGGGTCGCGTACTGGGACAGGTACTCGTCGGAGGCGGCGATGCGCCGCTCCACGATCCCGGTTCGCGTCCGGATCCACTCGTCGGACGTGTCCACCATCTTCTCCAGGTCGGCGTTGGTGAGCACCCGCTCCGGGATGGCGGCTCCGGTGCCTGCGAACTGCGCGCGTATCCCTCTCACGAGAGTCGAGCCTCCTTTCCTGGGTCCGGCCGGGCCTCGGGGCCGGGGGGCTCGGCGGCCAGCGGCGCCAGCTCGGACCGGATGCGATCATTGACCTGGTTGCGCACGAACTCGCCTGCCACCCGCACGGCGTTCTGGATGGCCCGGGGGGAGGAGCGTCCGTGGCAGATGATGGCCGCGCCGTTGATCCCCAGCAGCGGGACGCCGCCGTACTCCTCGTAGTTCACCCGGCGCTTGAACGAGCGGAACGCGCCGCGCATGAGCACCGCCCCCAGCATGGACAGCCAGGTCCGCTGGATCTCCTGGCGGAGGAAGACGCCCACGGTCTCGGTGACGGCCTCGATGGCCTTGAGGCTGACGTTGCCGATGAAGCCGTCGCACACGATGACATCGGCCCGGCCGCTGAAGATGTCCCGCCCCTCCACGTTGCCGATGAAGTTGAGGTTGTGGGGCCAGGCCCGCAGCCGCCGGGTGACCTCCCGGGTCGTCTCGTTCCCCTTCCCCTCCTCCTCGCCGATGGACAGGATCCCCACCCTGGGGTCGCCCACGCCCAGGACACGCCGGCTGTAGAGCCAGCCCATGACGGCGAACTGCACCAGGTGGGACGGGCGGGTGTCCACGTTGGCCCCCACGTCCAGCCAGACGGAGCGGGAGGTCAGGTTGGGGAGCACCGCCGCCAGGGCGGGACGGTCCACGCCTTCCAGCAGCCCCAGGGTGACCTTCAGGTTGGCCATGACGGCGCCGGTGTTGCCCGCGGAGACGAAGGCGTCGGCCTGGCCGGACTCCACCAGCTTGGCCGCCACCCGGATGGAGGAGCGCTTCTTGCGGCGCAGTGAGGTGACCGCCGGCTCGTCCATGCCCACAACCTCCTCGGCATGGACCACCTCCACCGGCGCGCCGGCCGCCCCGACCCGCTGCATCTCGGCCCGGACCGCCGGCTCCTGCCCCACCAGGACCACGGTGTCCCCCAGCTCACGGGCGGCCAGCACCGCCCCCTCCACGGCGTTGGCCGGGGCGTGATCCCCGCCCATCGCGTCCACGGCAATGCGCAGCGCCATGGCGGCGGGGTCAGTCCTCGTCGATCTGCAGGACGGTGCGTCCCTTGTAGGTGCCGCAGTGGGGGCAGACCCGGTGAGGCAGCTTGGCCTCCTGGCACTGCGGGCAGCGGGACAGGGACTTCCGGCTCAGGCTGTCATGGGTGCGCCGCCGGTCGCGGCGGGCTCGGGAATGGCGTCTCTTGGGATTGGCCATGGGGAATGGTCTCCACGGGCCCGGGGGGCCCGCCTGGGGTCAAACTCAGGGGCGGCGCTTGAGGCTGGCCAGCACCGCCAGTCGGGGATCCGGCTCCGGGCCCCCGCAGTCACACGTTTCCACGTTCAGGTCGGCTCCGCAGCGGGCGCACAGGCCCTTGCACGCCTCACGGCAGATGGGCTTGAGCGGCAGCGACAGGTAGACCTGCTCCCGGGTCAGGGCGATGAGGTCGATGCGTCCCTCGGTATCCAGCGCCGCCAGGGCGCAGTCCTCGGGGGTGAGGATGACCTCCTCCCCGGCTGGCGCCACCTTCTCCTGGCTGGTGTACATGAGGATGAACTCGCTCTCCACGACGTGCTGAAAGGTTCCGTTGCAGCGGGCACAGGCCAGGGACACCTGGGTATCCACTTGCCCTTCCAGCCGGATGCCGTCCCGTGTGCGGGTGGCCCGCGCCGTCAGCCGGACCCCCTCCCCCTGGCCCAGCGTCCCCTCCATGGGAGGGCGCGGGAAGCTCCTGTCCACGTCCAGGGTCGGTCCGGGGAACTGTCTGGTATCAATGAACATCGGAGCGGCCGGCCCAGGTACGGCCGCCGATTATACCACCACGGTGAGGGGTTTCAAGGCACCCGGCAGGGGCTAGGTGGAGGGGCGCGCATTGTCGCCGGCGGCCGCGCGCAGCGAGGGCGAGATACGGAACGCCTTCTCGAAGTACCGGGCAGCCCGCTGCTCCATTCCCTGTCGGCGGTAGAACTCCCCCAGGTGCAGGTAGAAATGGGGGTTCCACGGGTCCAGCTCCAGCGCCCGCTTCAGCTCCTTCTCGGCCCGGAGCTGCCAGCGGCGATCCGGGTTCCGCTCCAGCGCCTGGCCCAGGAGGGCGTGGCATTCCGCCAGGGTGTCGGCGTGCTTGAGGGCCAGGTTGCAGAACTGGATGGTGTTGTGGAAGTCCCCCTCACGGTAGTGGTCGCGGGCCTGCTGCAGGTACTGCTCCGCCCGCCTCACGTTCTCGTCCTGCTCCGCCTGGCGGCTGGTCTTGCTCTGCTCCAAACGCCGTCCCTTCATGTCCTCCAGGGACGCCGGGTTCTCTGCGGCGCGCTCCCGGTTTCTCTCTCCCGCCGCGTCCATGCGCAGTGACTGGACCTTCAGGTAGGCCTCCACCAGGCCGGTCTCGATGATCTTCAGCTCCTCACGGCGCTGGGTGCGCACGTCGGGCAGGAACAGCTCGGCGCGGAAGCTCTCCTTGCGCTCCTCGTAGGCATGCCGGATCTCATCCCACGAGGCGCCATCGGTCACGCCCAGGATGCCGTAGGGGCTGCTGCGGCGCAGGGTCTCGTAGAAGCGATCGATCCGGTCCAGCTCCCTGTCCTCGCGCTCCCGCACCTCCCGATCCTGCTCGGCATAGGCCTCCAGCCGGAAGGGGCTGGCCAGGGCGGGCTCGAACTCCACGATCCCGAGCACCAGCCCGGCGTAGACGAAGCGCGTGACCTGGTCCGGGTCGGAGCCGGGGAAGAGGGCCCGCAGGTCCTCGAAGGTGACCTGGCCGTCCATCAGGCCCAGGAGATACCCCTCCTCGGGCGCCAGCGGCAGCCGCTCCACCTGGAAAAGGGGGACAGTTGCCGGACGGAGGCACCGCTTCTGGGCGCCCAGGATCCGCCCCACCCGGGCCCAGCGGGTCACCGCTCCGATCCCCTTCAGGAAGGCCTCCAGCGTGAAGGGCACCTCTGGCTCGAAGCAACCGGGCTCCTGCCCTGGCTCGAATCGCCAGTGGCCGCCCGACAGGCGGAACGCCTCCTGCACCGAGACCAGGGTCTCGGAGCGCACCGCCTGCCGCACCTCGGGCCGTGAGACCGCTTCCCCCAGCAGGTCGGCCAGGGCCGCCGGGCCGGGCGGCTCCTGGCGCAGGGCGGGAGGCAGGGCCATCCCCTTCTGGCTGGAGGCCAGCAGGTCGGCCAGGAACTGGAGGTGGGGCCCGTTCTGCAGCGCCAGGTCCAGGAGTCCCACGCTGAAGTGGATCCGGATCTCCTCTCCGGTGTCCCCGGCGAGGAAGAGGCGGCCGCTCTCCTCACCCAGGAACCGGTCGCGCAGGATCTCGGCCAGGGTATGACAGGTGAAGCGGGGCTCGGACAAGCAACCTCCCGGCGGGGCGGCCGCGAGCGGCAACCCGGTGCAGGACTGGTGGTAAACTTAGGAATCAGATGCCCTTGTTTCAAGTTTGTCGCCTCCGGGGGAAGAGGGGCCGGGATCTTCTCCTCGGGATCCTGGCGGCAGCGGGGATGGTCCTGTCCGCCCCGGCCGGGGCGATCCCCGGCCCCGCAGGCCTGGACCAGGCCGTGGACGCGGGGGTGCTGCTCCTGCGCGGCGGGCGCTACCAGGAGGCCGAGCGACACTTCCGGCGCCTGGCGGGCAGCCACCCCGAGGCCCCCGAGCCCCTCTACTACGCCGCCCTCTCCCTCTGGTGGCAGGGGGTGTACGCCGAGGAGGGGGACACCCCGGCCATCCGCCAGCGGTTCGACGCCAGCATCGAGCAGGCCATTGCCCTGGCCGAGGCCCGTAGGGACCCCCGGGGTGATCTGGTGGCCGGCAGCGCCTACCTCCTGCGCGCCCAGGTCCGGGCCCGGGACAAGCAGGCCCTCAAGGCGGGCTGGGACGCGCGCCGGGGCAAGAAGGCGCTGGAGGCGGCGGTGCGCTCGCCCCTGGGCCGGGCAGACGCCTACTTCGGGCTCGGGGCGTACAACTACTACGCCGACCACGTCAACGCCCTGGTGAAGGGGCTGCGGCTGCTCCTGTTCATCCCGGGAGGGGATGCGGCGCTGGGGATCCGCCAGCTGGAGACGGCAGCCAGGGCCGGCTCCCGGACCCAGGTGGAGGCGCACCTGCTGCTGGGGCTGATCTTCGCATCGGAGGAGGAGGAGCGGTACGGCGATGCGGTGGAGCACATCCGCCAGGCCGCGCGGCTGGCCCCCGCCTCACCGGCGGTGCGCCTGGCCCTGGCCGAGGTCCTGGATGGTGTGGGCCAGGAGGCCGAGGCCAGATCGGTGCTGGAGGCGTTCCTCGCCTCCCCCGATCCGCCTGCCTTCGACTATCCCCAGGCGGTCCGTGCCGAGGCCGCGTTGCGCCTCTCCCACCTGCACCTGCGCGGCGGCCGCCCGCAGGCTGCCGCCAGCGTCCTGCGCGGCGCACTGCAGCCGCCGGGCACGGAGCCGGCTCCGGAAGTGGTCCGGCGCGCCCGGAGCTTTCTCGTGGATCTGGAGTGGGAGCTGGGAGAGACCGCCGCCGGCGCCCGGCGCGCGGCCGCCTGGGATCTGCCCTGGCCGCCTGCGGCGGCCGGCTCGTGCGCGGCGGGGGGCATGGCGGGTCTCGCGAGCCTGGAGGCCGGCCCCCCGGATGGCGCGGCCGTCGAAGCTCTGGCGCGACAGCCTTTCTGCCCCCAGGGGACGCCGCGCTGGCGGGGGCTGGCCCTGGCTGGAGCCCTGGCCCGCCTGGGCCGCCTGCCCGCGGCCCGCGAGATCCTCCTGCGTGACGCCGGCAGCGACGCCCAGCCAGGCGAGGTGCGAGGCTGGAGCCGGATCCTCCTGGGCCGGCTGGCGGCCTCCGAGGGGCGGCACGAGGAGGCGCGCCAGTGGTTCCGCCAGGCGCGGGAGACGCGCGGCTTCTCAGGCGAGCTCCGCGCCCGCTACTACCTTCACGCCCCCGCTGAAGCGGCTCAGTGGCCCGAGGCCGAGGTGGGCAGCCGGCGGCGGGTCGGCTCCGCACCCTCACCGGCGTGGTCTGTGGCGCTGCCGGCCGCCGGGTCGATGTAAACCCCCGCCGCCGCCGGCTGGCGCTGCAGCACCGCCTCCAGCACGTCGGCCACGTTCTCGGCGAAGATGAAGTGCAGGTCGGCCTGCACCTCGTCGGGGACGTCCACCAGGTCCTTGCGGTTCCACAGGGGCAGGATCACCGTGTCCACGCCGGCCCGGCGGGCCGCCAGGACCTTCTCCCGCACACCCCCCACCGGGAGCACCCGGCCCCGCAGGGTGACCTCCCCGGACAGGGCCACGTTGTGGCGCACCGGCCGGCCGGTGAGCATGGACGCCATGGCCACCACCAGGGCGATGCCCGCCGACGGGCCATCCTTGGGGATGGCACCGGCGGGAACGTGCAGGTGGAGGTCGGTCTTCTCGAACATCTCGTCGGGAATGGCCAGCTCGGCGGCCCGTCCCCGCAGGTAGGAGAAGGCGGCGTGGGCCGACTCCTTCATCACGTCCCCCAGGTGACCAGTCATCTTGAGACGTCCCTGGCCCCGCGCCCGGGCCACCTCGATGAACAGGACCTCTCCCCCCGCGGGGGTCCAGGCCAGCCCGGTGGACACCCCCACCTCGTCCACCCGGCCCGCCATCTCGGGGAAGTAGCGCGGCGGACCCAGATAGGTGCGGACATCGGGGGTGGCCACGTGGACCGGCTCGCTGCGGCCCATGGCCCGCGCCTTGGCCACCTTGCGGCAGATGGACGCCAGGTGCCGCTCCAGGGTGCGGACGCCCGCGTCCCGGGTGTGCTCCCTGAGGATGGCGGCGATGGCCTCGTCATCCATGGAGAGGGCGTCGTCGTCCAGGGCGGCCTCCCGGCGCTGACGGGGAAGCAGGAAGCGCCGGGCGATGGCCAGCTTCTCCTCCTCGCTGTACCCCGACAGCTCGATGACCTCCAGCCGGTCCCGCAGCGCCGGCGGGATGGTGTCCAGCCGGTTGGCGGTGGTCACGAACATGACCCGGGACAGGTCGAAGGGGGCATCCAGGTAGAGATCCCGGAAGCCGTCGTTCTGCTCCGGGTCCAGCACCTCGAGGAGGGCCGAGGCGGGATCACCCCGGTGGTCCGAGCCGATCTTGTCGATCTCGTCGATGACGAACACCGGGTTGCGGGTGCCCACCCGGCGGAGGGCCTGGACGATCTTGCCGGGCATGGCTCCCACGTAGGTTCGACGGTGTCCCCGGATCTCCGCCTCGTCCCGAAGGCCGCCCACCGAGACGCGGATGAACTTGCGGCCCATGGCCCCGGCGATGGCGCGTCCCAGGCTGGTCTTGCCGGTGCCGGGCGGGCCGGCCAGGCAGAGGATGGGTCCCTTGAGGGAGGGGTTCATCTTGCGCACCGCCAAGAACTCCACGATGCGCTCCTTGACCTTCTCGAGACCGTAGTGGTCCTTGTCCAGGATGGCCTCGGCCCCGGCCAGGTCGATGTTGTCCTCGGACTCCACGGTCCAGGGCAGGTCGATGAGCGTTTCCAGGTAGGTGCGGATGACCCCGTACTCCGCCGACGCTGGCGACATGACCTCCAGGCGGGCCAGCTCGGCCAGGGCCTCCTTGCGCACCTCCCCGGGCAGATCCGCCGATTCGATGCGATCCCTCAGATCGGGCCCCTCGCCGTCGCCGCCGGCGGACTCCCCCAGCTCCTTCTTGATGGTCTTCATCTGCTGGCGCAGGATGTACTCCCGCTGGGCCCGCCCGATCTCGTCCTGGGTCCGCTTCTGGATGTCGGCGCCGATCTTCTTCACCTGGATCTCCCGGCGCAGGATGCGGATGACGCAGCGCAGGCGCTCCTCGGGATCCACGGCCTCGAGGATCTCGGTCTTGTCGTCCAGCCGGAGGGTCATGCGGGTGGCCATCTGGTCGGCCAGCTGTCCCGGGCCGTCCATGTTCATCTTGACCAGGCTCACCGCCTCCTTGCTGATGCTGGCGTCCAGGCCAGCCAGCTCCTCGAACAGGGCGACGGCGTTGGAGATGAGGACGTTGGCCGACAGGCTGGTGAGGGGGTCGCCCTCGGCATCGCGGACCCGTGCCCGCAGGTAGGGCTCGGAGCCCTCCCAGTCGGTCACCTGGAAGCGCCGCAGCCCCTGCAGGATGAGCTGGATGGTGTTGCCCGGCACGTTGACCTTGTTGATGATCCGGGCCGCCACGCCGATCCGGGACAGGTGCTGGGGCTCCGGATCGTTCACGGTCAGGTCGGTCTGGAGGATGAGGCCGATGAGATCATCGGCCTCCACTTCGGAGACCAGCCGCAGGTTACGCTGCCGGGAGACCTGCAGGTTCACGATCATGCCGGGAAAGACCACGGTGGACAGGAGCGGGATCAGTGGCAGGCTTTCTGGAATCTCCATCCCCTGTCCCCCGTTGGGCTGGTTCCACTTCCGGCTCATGCGGGCCCCTTTCCTGCCGCCGGCGGAGCGGTGAACGGCCTTCGGTCGGCCCGCAGATTACGGCCAGAAGAAAGGTCGGGGCAATGGTATTTTGGTCAGAAAACCCCGGGAATCAGATGCCGGCCGGTGACGAAATCGTGATCCGGCCCCTGGGGGGATCAGCGGCTGGCGAAGGCCATGACCCGTCGGACGTAGGACCGGGTCTCGGGGAAGGGGGGCACGCCGCCGTAGCGGTCCACTGCCGCCGGGCCGGCGTTGTACGCGGCCAGGGCCAGATCCAGCCGCCCCGGGAAGCGCTCCATCATCCACTTCAGGTAGCGGACTCCGCCCTCCAGGTTCTGCTCCGGATCGAAGGGATCGGCCACCTCCATGTCGGCGGCGGTCCCGGGCATGAGCTGCATGAGGCCCATGGCCCCCACCCGGCTCACGGCCCTGGGGTCGAAGCCCGACTCGGCCCGCACCACGGCCGCGACCAGGGCCTCGTCCACCCCGTAGCGCCGCGACACCGTCCGGACCAGGACGCCCAGGTCAGCCACGGGGGCCGGTGGCGCTTCGGCCTCGGGGGCCGGCTCCGGCTCGGGCGGCTCTGCGGGAGTGAGCAGAACTCGGACGATCCGCTCCTGGGAGGTGCCGATGATCCCCCCGCCTGGGAGCCGGAAGAGGATCCGCCCCTCCTCCACCCAGGCGTCCTCCACGGTCAGCCCGCGGCCGTCGGTGAAGAAGGCCGTCCCGGCCTCTCCGGGCCCGGACCCGAGGAGCCCGGCCAGAAGGACGACACCCAGACCGGCCAGCCCGGGCCGCCCCCATCTGCCAGGGTCGCAGCGCATGGCCTTTCTTATAGGGACAACCCCGGGATCCGTCAAGGTCCAGGCGCGTCAGAGGCGGCCGAAGGCGCGCAGGATCTCCTCGTGGGGCCACCGGGTGACCACCGTCCTGCCATGGGGACAGGTGAGCGGCTCGCGGCAGATGAAGAGGCGGCGGAGCAGGTCCTCCATCTTCTCCCGGGTGAGCGGGAAGTGGATCTTCACGGCGGCGTGGCAGGCAATGGTGGCGGCCAGGCGATGGTGCAAAAGGTCCTCGGCCTGGCGGGGTTCCCCGCCCTCCTCGGGACCGGAGGCGAGGAGCGCCGCCAGGTCCCGGAAGGCCTGCTCCACCCGGCCCGGTGCCAGCGCCTGCGGGACCTGGCGGACGAGGAAGGCGTTCCCGCCGAAGCGCTCGAGGTCGAATCCCAGCGCACCGAGCTGCTCCAGCGCCGGCTCCAGGCCGTCGGCGGCCCCCGGCTCCAGCTCCACGGTCTGCGGAAAGAGCAGCGCCTGACGGGCCGGCGCTCCCTGCCGCCACTGGTCGCGGAGCTCCTCGTAGAGGATCCGCTCGTGGGCCACGTGCTGGTCCACCAGGAAGAGGGAGCCGGCGTCGTGGGCCACGATGAAGCAGTCCCGGTACTGGGCGAGCACCACCGGCGCCACCTCCCCCGGGACCGGAGCGCTCCCGGGCGCGGGCCGCTCCGGCAGCTCGGCCGGGGTGAAGAGCCGTCCGGCCCGGGGCGGGAGAGCGTCCGGCTGCCGGCCCTCCCCCGCGCCGCCGCCCGCGGGAGGCGGCTCGCCCAGGAGGGTGGAGGGGCGCGGACCGGCGGGGATGTAGGCCGCGGGGCGGACCGCCCCGGCCAGGGCGCCGCTCACCAGGGTGTGGATGCGCCCAGGCTCGGCGAAGCGGACCTCGCTCTTGGCCGGGTGGACGTTCACGTCCACCTCGGCGGGAGAGACCTCCAGGAAGAGGAGCAGCACCGGGTACCGTCCCCGGGGGAGGGCCCCCTCCAGGCCGGCTCCTGCGGCGTGGATCAGGACCCGGTCACGGACGGGCCTCCCGTTCACGAACAGGTACCAGTGGCGCCGGGTGGCCCGGGTCTGCCCCGGGCCGGAGAGGAACCCGTGCACGCAACGCCCCCCGGCCTCCCGCCGGAACGGGATCAGGGCCGCG
>JBFGDW010000063.1:0-13602 GCA_041580435.1 Candidatus Polarisedimenticolia bacterium
CCGAACTCCTGCTCCAGGGAGGCCACGATGCTTCCTGAGTCCAGCCCCGGCGGGGCCTCCACGGCGGTGAGGGAGGGGGCGGGCGACCGGGGGTAGAGGGTCAGGCCCAGTGCGGCCACCGCCGCCCGGGTCATGCGGGCCCGGCGCTCGGTGGCGGCCCAGACCGCCTCCATCCCCTCGGCCAGGAGGGCGGCCAGGGCCGCCTCCAGGGCGAAGGCCAGGGCGGTGGACGGCGTCCAGGCGGTGGACCCTTCCCGCTGCGCCTTGAGCTCCCGCGCCAGGTCCAGGTACAGCCCGCCGCCGCCGGTCTCACCCAGCCGCCCCTGGGCCCGCGTGGAGAGGGAGAGGAAGGCCAGGCCCGGCGGGACCATGAACGCCTTCTGGCTGCCGCCGATGACCACGTCCAGGTCCCAGGCATCGGCCTCCAGGGGCGCGGCCCCCACCGCGGTGATGGCGTCCACCAGGAGCAGCAGCCGGTCCCCTGCCGCGGCGCGGGCCGCCGCCGCCACCGCCTGGACGTCCACCCCAACCCCCGTGGACGACTCGCAGGCCGCGAGGCAGAGGGCCGACGCCCTGGGATGGGCCGCCGCCGCCGCGCCGACCTCCTCGGGAGTCACCGCCTGGCGTGGATCGGGGCGGATGACCACCGCCTCGCGGCCGTGGGCTGCGCACAGGTCGCGCCAGCGCCCGCCAAACTTCCCCGAGTCCACCACCATCACCTGATCTCCCGGGCGGGTCAGGCTGACCAGGGATGCCTCCATGGCGCCGGTCCCCGAGCAGGTCAGCAGCACCATCTCGCCACGGGTGCGGAACACATCCGCCAGGCTCGCCCGCAGCCCGCTGATCACCTCCCTGAACCGGGGGGTGCGATGGTGGGGATGGGGGGCCGCCAGGGCGGCGGCCGCCGCCGGGTGCACCGGCGTGGGGCCGGGGGTCATGAGCCGGGCCTTGCGCATCAGCTCGCTTCGATCTCGAACCCCTCCAGGGGAAGGGAGGGGTCGGCGCTCACCTGGAGCCTGAGCTCGACCCGCGCCTGCAGGGCGCCGGTGAATGTGTCCCCCTCCTCCTGGATCTGGTCCACCACCTGCGGATGGGCCCGGACGCGGAGCTCCCGCACCTCCCCGTCGGCCAGGGCGCAGCGCAGGTCCATGAGGATCTCCGAGGCCACGGTGGCCGGCGCCTTCACCCGGCCCGAGCCGCGGCAGGAGGGGCACGGCTGGCAGAGGGTGCGCTCCAGGCTCCTCCGGGCCCGCCGGCGCGTGATCTGCACCAGGCCGAAGTCGGACAGCTCGTGGAGGTAGTTCCGGGCCCGATCCCGGCCCAGCTCGGCCTGCAGGGTGCGGAACAGCGCCTCCCGGGACGTGGGGGTCTCCATGTCGATGAAGTCGATGACGATGATGCCCCCCAGGTCCCGCAGCCGAAGCTGGCGGACGATCTCCCGCACCGCCTCCAGGTTGATCTTCAGGATGGTGTCCTCCAGATCCCGCCGGCCCGTGTACTTGCCGGTGTTCACGTCCACCGACACCAGCGCCTCGGTCTGGTTGATGACGATGGAGCCTCCCGACTTGAGCCAGACCTTGTTGCGCAGGGCCCGCTCGATCTCCCGGCGGACGCCCCGGGCCTCGAACAGGGGGACGTGATCGCTGTAGCGCTGCACCCGGTCCGTGGCCCGCGGCGCGAGGGCCGCCACGAAGTCCAGGATCCGGCGGTGGGCCTCCTCCCCCTCCACCACCACCCGGGAGACCGAGCCGCCGAACAGGTCCCGGAGGAGCTGCAGCGGGCGATCCAGGTCCCGGTGCAGGAGCGACGGCGCCGCCGCGCGGGCCGCTTTGGCCTGGATGCCGTTCCACAGGCCCCGCAGGTAGGCCATGTCCTCGGCCAGCTCCTCCTCGCTGCGGCCGGCGGCGGCGGTGCGGACGATGTACCCCTCGCCGTCCTGCTGGCGGGCCAGCACCAGGCTTCGCAGGCGCTCCCGCTCCGCCTCGTCCTCGATCTTCCGGCTCACCCCCACGTGGGAGGAGATGGGCGCCAGGACCAGGTACCGCCCCGGCAGCGTCAGCCCGGTTGTGACCCGCGCTCCCTTGCCGGCGATGGCCTCCTTGGCCAGCTGCACCAGCAGCGTCTCCCCCACCTTGAGGAGGCGCTCGATGCGCTGGGCGGGGCCGTGGGAGGGGAGATGGCCGGTGGCCGGGGCGAAGTCGGTGACGTGGAGGAACGCGTCCCGCTCCAGGCCCACGTCCACGAAGGCCGACTGCATGCCCGGCAGGACCCGGTTCACCCGGGCCTTGTAGACGTTGCCCACCCGGGACCGGTCGGCGTGCCGCTCCACCGCGGCCTCCATGACCGTTCCCGATTCCAGCAGGGCCACCCGCGTCTCGCGGGCGTCGGCGCTAACCAGGATTTCCCGCTCCACCGCTCTCTCTCCCGGCCACCAGCAGGGGGGAGAGGGCCTTGTCTCCACGCGCCACTAGCTGCTCCAGGCGGGTCACCAGGATCTCGTCACTCCCCTCGCCGTAGAGAAGCGCGAGGATCTCGTGGGGCTTGGCCGTCCGGCCGTTGTCGATGCTCATGTGCAGGCGCAGCTCCCCGCCCCGCTCCAGGGTCAGGTCCAGGATGAACGGGCGCAGGTCCACGGTCTTGGAGCGCCCCTCCCGCACGCGGTCGAACGGCAGCGAGCCGGCCGCCAGGAGGCGCTCCAGGATACGGCGGTGGCGGCCATGGGCGTCCAGCCCCTCGCCGCCGCCGTTGAGGGACGCCGCCGCCCGCGCCGCCAGGGAGTCCGGCACCCGGGCGCCATACAGGGCGCGGTTGATGGCCTTGGAGAGGGAGTCGGCGCGCCGGCCCAGGGGCACCACCGCCTGGAACCGGATCCCCGGTGGAAGGACCTGGTTGATCCGCCCGGTGAACTCGCCAGGGCGCAGGCAGACGGTGGTCTCGAAGTCCAGAAACTCGGCCCGCGACGCGATCCCCACCGCCAGGGCGGGGCCGAACGCCATCCGGGGCATGGGATGGAACCCCTGGCTGTAGGCCATGGGAACGCGCGCCCGGCGGAAGGCCCGGGACAGCAGCCGGGCCAGATCCAGCTGGGAGAGGAAGCGCAGCCCACCCTCCTTGGTGAACCGGGCCCGGTAGCGGTAGGTGGCCGGGTCGGCCGCCGGCGCGCCGTCCCCGTGGAGTCCGGAGGCCGGGCCCGGCGCCGGCGCGGCCGGGACGCTCGCCTCCGCTGCCCGGCGCTCCTCCAGTGCCGGCAGCTTGACCGATCCCCCCGGCACCGCGGCGGGGATGGGACCGTTGCCAGCCGTGCCGCCGAAGTAGGCCTCGCCGGTGCGCCGGCCGTGAAGGAAACCGGTGCAGGCCGACGCGAAGGGCGCGCAGCCGTAGCAGTTGTCGCCGCCGCAGGTCTCGTCCTCGTGCTCGGCCAGCGCCTTCTCCAGGTCCCGGGCCAGGAACTTCTTGGTCACCCCGATGTCCAGGTGGTCCCAGGGCAGGCTGTCGGCCGGGCCGAAGTCCCGGGTCAGGTAGCTCTCGGGATCGACGCCGCAGTCGGCGAAGGCCGCCTGCCACGCCTCCATGTCCAGGCGCTCGGTCCAGCCGTCGAAGGAGCAGCCCCGCCGCCACGCCGCCTCCACCACGTCGCACAGCCCGCGGTCGCCCAGGGAGAAGATCCCCTCCAGGCGCGATACCTCGGGATGGTGCCACTTGAAGCGGATGCCAGCCTTCTCGCACCCGGCCTTGAGCCAGTCCTGCTTCTTCTGGATCTCGGAGATGTCCTCCATGGGGCACCACTGGAACGGCGTGAACGGCTTGGGGATGAACGACGACGCCGACAGGGACACCCGGGCGCGCTTGCCCTGATGCTTGCGCCCGATGGCCAGGCACTTCTTCCCCACGTCCAGGATCCCCTCAACGTCGTCCCAGCGCTCGGTGGGCTGGCCGATCATGAAGTACAGCTTGATGTGGCTCCAGCCGTTGGAGAAGGCCATCTCACAGGCCTGGAGGACATCCTCCTCCCGGATGTTCTTGTTGATGACCCGGCGCAGGCGCTCGGTGCCGGCCTCGGGGGCGATGGTGAAGCCGGTCTTGCGAACCCGCTTGATCTGCTTGGCCAGGTGATCGGTGAGGGAGTTGGCCCTGAGGGACGAGAAGGAGACCGCCGTGTGATCCTGCGCCAGCTCATCCATCATCTCGGAGATGAGCCGGTTGATGCCGGGGTACTCCCCCGAGTTCAGGGACGTGAGGCCCACCTCGTCGTAACCGGTGGCGGCCAGGGAGCGGCGCGCGGTCTCCATGACCGCGGCGTGGGAGCGCTCGCGGACAGGCCGGTAGATGTAGCCGGCCTGGCAGAAGCGGCAACCCACCTGGCAGCCGCGCATGATCTCGATGCTGACGCGGTCGTGGACCACCTCGGTGAAGGGGACCACGATGTCGGTGGGGAACGGATAGCGCTCCACGTCCATGAGGATGCGGCGCTCCACCGGGAAGGGAATGCCCTCCTCCCGGGGGCCGGCCACGATGAGGAAGCCGGTGCCCGGATCCCGCTCCACACGGTACAGGGAGGGGACGTACACGCCGGGCATGCGCGCCAGTTCCCGCAGGATGGCGTCCCGGTCCATGCCCTGCTCCCGCATGTCCACGAACGCCTCGGCCAGCTCCACCGCCGTCTCCTCGCCGTCGCCGATGATGAAGGCGTCGATGAAGTCGGCCACCGGCTCCGGGTTGAAGACCACCGGGCCGCCGGCGATGATGAGCGGGTGCTGGTCCTGCCGCTGGGCGGACCGCAGCGGGATCCCCGACAGCCCCAGGGCCGAGAGCACGTTGGTGAAGCACAGCTCGTACTGCAGCGAGAACCCCACCACGTCGAAGCGGTCCAGGGGGGTGGCGGTCTCCAGGGTGGTGAGGGGCAGCCCGCGCGCCGTGAGCTCGGCCTGCATGTCAGGCCAGGGGGTGAAGGCCCGCTCGGCCAGCATGTCGTCCCGGCGGTTCAGGATGCCGTACAGCAGCCGGAAGCCCAGGTGGGACATCCCGATCTCGTAGACGTCGGGGAAGCAGAGGGCGACCTTGACGCGGGTGGCGGCGTGGCTCTTGACCACCTGGTTCCACTCGCCGCCGATGTAGCGGGACGGCTTCTCCACCCGGTGGAGCAGGCTCTCGACGCGGGCGCGGTAGCTGGCGGTCTGATGCACTCTGGCTCCTGGGGATCGGCCGGAAAAACGGGGCGATTCTAACACAGGCGCCGCGACGGCCCGGCGATCTACGCTGGTTGCATGCTGCTACCCCATGATGTCGCCGGCGCCGGCGCGCCGCCCCTGCTCCTGATCCCGGGGGCCAACGGACACCGACGGTGGATGTCGCCCCTGGCGGCGGCGCTGGGGCCTGCGTGCCGGACCATCGCCGTGACCCTCCCCGGCGAGCCGGAGGCGCCGGCCCCGGGGGGCCGGCCGGGCGGGCTGGAGGAGATCACCGGCGGCCTCCTGGCGACGCTGGATGCCTGCAGCGCGGAGCGGGCCATCCTGGTGGGGACCTCCCTGGGAGGCGTGGCGGCCCTCCGGCTGGCCCGGGACCACCCGGGCCGGGTGGCCGGGCTGGTCCTCCACGCCACCACCGCGCGCCCGGCGCACCTGCTTGCGCCCTACCGCCGCGTCCTGCCCCATCCCCTGCTGTGCACCCTGGTGTTCAACGCGCGCCTCCTTCCGGCCCTCCCGGCGGAGCTGCGGGCCGCCGGCGGGGCTAGACCCGGCGAGGGACGGCGCCTGCGCCGCCATCTCCTGGCTCTGCGGCGCCGGGTCCCCTACTCGCCGGTCGCCTTCGGCGCCCGGCTGGGGTCGCTTGCCGGAGTCGATCTCACCGCCGAGCTGCCCCGCATCGCCGCCCCGGCCCTGGTGCTCTCGTCGGCGCCCGGCCTGGACCCCATCATCGGCCCGGAGGAGGGGGAGTGGATCGCCCGCCACCTGCCCGGCGCGCGCCACCAGGTGGTGCCGGGGGCCGGCCACCTGGCCCCGCTGCTGCTCCCCGGGCGCCTGGCCGGGGTCATCCTGGAGTTCGTGGCCGGCGCCAGCGTCAACCGGAGCTGAGGCGAACCAGGCCCTCGTCGGGACCGAAGACCACCAGCCGGTCGCCAGCCTGGAAGCGGGTATCGGGCGCCGGCACCAGCCGCTGCTCCTGCCCCCCGCCGTCCAGGCGCCGGATCATGAGGACGGTGACGCCGAAACGGTCCCGGAGGCGCGTCTCGGCCACCGTCCGCCCCGCCAGCGACTCCCCCACCACCAGCCCGTCGATCCGGTAGTTGGCGGGCAGCTCCACGTAGGTGTCCTCCTGGCCCGTCCCCGCCGGCCCGCGGAACTTGGCCATCATGGTCCTGCGGTGCAGCACTTCCAGGGAATAGACGCCCAGGATGTCGCGCTTGCTCACCGTCCCCACGAGGCGGCGGGTGTCGAAGGAGTCCACCACCGGCACGCGCTCGCAGTCCTGGGCCCAGAGCCGCTCCATGACCCGGTCCAGGTGCTCGCCAGGGACTGTCACCTCGAACGACGGGCGCATGAGGTCCAGGGCGATGATGAAGCTGATCTCCTCGCTGGCCCCCAGGGCCTCCTTGAGATCGTGAAGTCCGATGGCTCCCAGGAACCGCCCCTCCGAGTCCACCACGTAGAGGTGGTTGCGCCGCCCCTTGAGGAACCGATCCACCACCTGGGGCAGGGGCGTGTCCGGGGGCACGGCGTCAAACTCGCGGCGCATGATGTCCCGGACCGTCAGGGAGGTCATGACCTGGGCCTCAGGCGTGGCCAGGCTGGCCCCCTTGCGGCTCAGGGCCTCGGTGTAGACCGAGTCGGGGGATATGGCCCGGGCCACCAGGGAGGCGGTGACGCACGACAGCATCAGCGGCAGGACGATGCTGTAGTTCAGGGACATCTCGAAGATCATGATGATGGCCATGATGGGGGCGTGGGTGGTGCCGGCCAGGAGGCAGCCAGCGCCCACCAGGGCGTAGGCGGCCGGACCGGCCGTGAACCCCGGCGCCAGGTGCCGGGCCAGGGTGCCGAAGCCGAAGCCCAGGCTGGCGCCCACGAAGAGGGCCGGGGTGAAGACACCGCCCACGGCCCCCGATCCCACCGTGAGGGCGGTGAGGACCAGCTTGAGGAGGAGGAGCGCGCCGGCCAGGCGCCACAGGTAGGCATCGTCCAGCACGGCGTCGGTGAGGGCCCTCCCCCCGCCGCAGATTTCCGGGTAGCGCAGGAGCACGACCCCCAGGAGCAGGCCCACCAGCCCCATGGCCACCGGCCGGGGCACGGGCAGCGCCGCGAACAATCGCGAGGACATCCGCAGCGATCCCAGGAAGGCGGCGGCCACCACGCCTCCCACCAGCCCCAGCAGCAGGTAGATGAAGATCTCCCAGGCGGTGACCATCTCGAACGGCGGCACGTGGAAGATGGGGTCGGCGCCGTAGAGAGCCCGGCTCACCAGCGTGGCGATGACCGAGGCGCACACCAGGGGCGCGAAGACCTCCATGGCGAAGTTCCCCAGGATGATCTCCATGGCGAACAGCGACGCCCCGATGGGGGCGTTGTAGGCGGCGGCGATGCCGCTGGCCAGGCCGGACGCCGTGAGGATCCGGAGCTGGCGCGTGGACAGCCCCGCCCACTGGCCCAGCTTGGAGGCCATGGTGGAGGCCAGCAGCACCATGGGCCCCTCCCGTCCCACCGAGCCGCCCGTGGCGATGGTGATCACCGACGACGCGCTCTTGACCATGGCGGAGCGGAACTTGAGGATGCCGTCCCGCAGCACCACCGCCTCCAGGATGTCCCAGCCCCCCGCCGAGCGCGTCACGCGCACGCCGTACAGCAGCACCAGCCCGGCCACCAGGCCGCCGGCAGCCGGCACCAGCAGGCGCATCCACACCGGCGCGGAACCGGCCAGGTCCGCCACGTCCCCCTGGCCGTTCCAGGCCGCGCCAGCCAGCAGGTCCCCCAGGCTGCGCAGGCCGCTGGCCAGCACCGCCCCCAGGGCGCCGGCCACCCCCGACCACAGGAGCAGCGCCACGTGCTGGTCGGTGCCGGCCACCTGCTCGGCCCAGCGGCGGGGCAGGACGGTCTCGCGGACCAGGGTGAGGAGCCGGCGGGAGCGGGAGGAGGTCACGGCGTCAGGAGCCTCAGTTCACGAACCGGCGCATCTTCACGTTGAGGACCAGGCCGAACCCCATGAGGGTGGCCACCATGGACGAGCCGCCATAGGACAGCAGCGGCAGGGGGATGCCCACGATGGGCACCAGGCCGATGATCATGCCCATGTTGACCAGGGACTGGAAGCCGAACAGGGTGCCGAAGCCCAGGGCGATGTACCGTCCCAGCTTGTCCCGGGCCTGCCGGGCGGCCGCCAGGCAGCGCAGGGTGATGAAGAAGTACAACCCCACCAGGCCGCCGGCCCCCAGGAACCCCAGCTCCTCGGCGGCCACGGCGAAGACGAAGTCAGTCTGCTGGGCCGGCACGAACTGGAGCTGGCTCTGGGTCCCCTGGAACAGCCCCTTGCCCGCCAGCCCACCCGAGCCCACGGCGATCTTGGACTGGCGCACCTGGTAGCCGGCGCCGCTGGGGTCCCGCTCCGGGTCGAAGAAGGTGAGGATGCGCTCCTTCTGGTAGTCCTTGAACGTGGTGGTCCACGCCACGGGCACCGCCAGGGCCAGGACCAGGGCCAGGATCACCAGCACGCGCACCTGAAGTCCCGCCACGAACACCGCCACCAGCAGCACCGGCACCATGGTGCTCGCGGTCCCCAGGTCCGGCTGCCTGAGGACCAGCAGGATGGGCAGGCCGGCGATGAGCCCCAGGCTGACCAGGCCGCCCAGGCCCAGCTTGAGGCCCGCGCCGGCGGCGGCGTACCCCGCCACCGCCAGCACCAGCACGACCTTGGCGAACTCCGCCGGCTGGATGTTCATGGGCCCCAGCTCCAGCCAGCCGCGGGTCCCGGCGATGGCGCGGCCGAAGAAGACCAGGTAAAGCAGCAGCAGCAGGGTCAGGACGTACAGGACCGGCGTGAACTCCGCCAGCGTGTGGTAGTCGATGGCCAGGACCAGCAGGAGCGCCGCCAGCCCGGCCAGGACCCAGAACAGCTGGCGCTTCACCAGGCCGTCCAGCGCCGGGTTCTGGAAGGTCGCCGAGTGGATCAGGAGCAAGCCCAGGGCACAGACGGTGAGGACGGCCAGGAAGAGGGGCCAGTCGAACGTGCCCAGCTCACGGCGCTGGAGCACCAGGATCCTCCACGGGTGCCGCCGCGGCCCGCTGGGCCGGTTGGGGGCGCGGCGGCGGCGGCTCCACCTTGAAGAACCGCTCCAGGACCTTGCGGGCCACCGGCGCCGCCGTGGTCCCGCCGTGCCCGCCGTGCTCGATGAGCACGGAGAAGGCGATGCGCGGCTCCTGGGCCGGGGCGTACCCCACCAGCCACGCATGATCGCGGATCTCGTAGGGGAGCTCGTCGGCGTCGATCCCCGCCGACCGGGAGGAGAACTGGGCCGTGCCCGTCTTGGCGGCCACCTGGAAGCCGGCGATGCGGGCCCGGTGGCCGGTGCCCCGGTTGACCACGTTGCTCATGGCCCGGCGCAGGGTCGCCTTGGTGGGCTCCGAGAAGCCGGTCTCCCGCCGGTGGCGCTCCGCCTCCCGCGCCTCGGCCTCCCTGCCCTGGTAGGCCAGGTGCGGGGTGACCTCCCGGCCGCCGTTGGCCAGAGTGGCGGCCAGGCGGGCCATCTGGAGCGGCGTGACGCTCAGGGGGCCCTGGCCGATGTAGACGCTGATGGTCTCGCCGGCGTACCAGGGCTGGCCCCGCGTCTGCTGCTTCCACTCGGGAGTGGGGACCAGGCCCGGGTCCTCGGACAGCAGGTCGATGCCCGTCTTGACCCCCAGGCCCATGCGCTGGGAGTAGGCGGCGATCCGGTCGATGCCCAGGTTCTTTCCCACGGTATAGAAGTAGACGTTGCAGGAGTAGATGATGGCCTCTTCCATGTTCACCGCGCCGTGGCCAGCCGCCTTGTGGCAGCGGAAGCGGTGCCCGTAGAACACCCCCGAGCCACCGCAGAAGATGGTGGTGCCCGGCGCGATCACCCCCTCCTCCAGGGCCGCCGCCGCCACCACGATCTTGAAGGTGGAGCCAGGAGAGTAGCGGGAGAGGCTGGCCCGGTTCTGCAGCGGTTTGAGGGGGTCCGAGATGAGGGCCTTCCACTCCTCCGGCGGGAAGCGGCGCGCGAACAGGTTGGGCTCGAAGGCGGGCATGGAGGTCATGGCCAGCACCTCGCCGGACCACGGGTCCAGGAAGATGGCGGCCCCCACGTGGCCGGCCATGGCCTCCTCCAGGGTGCGCTGCAGCTCCACGTCCAGGGTCAGGACCACGTCGCTGCCGTGGACGGGCTGGCGATCCACCCCCACATCCTCCACGATACGCCCCCGGGAATTGACCAGGACCCGCTTGTACCCCTTGAACCCCTGCAGGGCATCCTCGTACACCCGCTCGATCCCGGTCTTGCCCACGATGTCGCCACCGCGAAGGTCGGTGTGGAACAGCCCCGAGTCCATCTCCGTCCTGGAGATCTCACCCACGTAGCCCACCGCGTGGGCCGCCAGCCGCCCCTCGGGGTAGGCCCGCCTGGAGGTGGGCACGATGGACAGCTCGGGCCATTCCAGGCGGCGGGCCTCGATGGCCACCGCCTGGGACATGGTGACGTCCTCCTCGATGATCACCGGCTCGTGGAGAGGGCGCTGCCGGGCGGCCTCCACCCTGGCCCGCAGGGTCTCGGCGGGCAGCTCCAGCACGCCCGACAGGAAGCTCACCACCCGGTCCAGGCTGCGGAGCTGCTCGCGGCTGAGGACCACGTTGAAGGAGAGGCGGTTGCGCACCAGGACCTGGCCGTTGCGGTCCAGGATGTTCCCGCGGTAGGCGGCCATCTCCTGGGTGCGGAGGATGTTGTTGTCCGCCTCCAGCCGGTACTGGTCGCCCCGCAGCACCTGGTGGTACCAGAGAGTGGAGAGGTACCCCAGGTACGCCAGGGAGAAGAGGACCGTCACCACCAGGGTGCGGCGCTGGGTGCGGACGCGCTCGGCGTAATCCAGGTGCTCCTTCATGCGCATCTCCCCGTCAGGGCCGTGCCCGCCGCGCGGCCCGGCGCTGGACCAGGCCGTAGATGATCAGCCCCAGGACCGAGTTGGCAACGGCCTGTCGGCCCAGCCGGCCCGGCTCCACCGTTAGGGACAGCCCCGTCATGAATGAAAGCAGGGCGGCCAGGGCGCCGTCCAGCGCCGTGGCCAGCAGGAGGGCCAGGAACTGGGGGAAGGGCTGGTTGAGCATGAACCGCGAGCCCAGCCCGCCCACGGCGTAGGCCACGCCGGTCTTGACGAAGGCGTGGAACCCCAGGAGGTGGCTGGCGAAGGCGTCCTGGACCAGCCCCACGAAGGCGCCCATGAGGATCCCCTGGGTGCGGTTGCGGGTCACCGCGTAGTAGACCACCACGATGAGGAAGAAGTCCACCGTGTCCCGGGCCCCGGGAGCCACGCCGGCCAGCCCCACGGTGGCGGCCACCGCACCGGCCACGGCGGCCAGCGCCAGCAGCAGCCCCTTCATGGCTTCCCCCTCACCGGGCCGCCACCGGGGGCGCCGGCTCCCCCTCGCCGCCCACCACCACCAGGACCTCCTCCAGGGTGCGGAAGTCCACCGCGGTCCGGATCACGACCTGGCGCTGCAGTCCCTCGCTGTCGCCCACCGTCGCCACCAGCCCGATGCGGAACCCCTTGGGGTAGATGCCGTCCAGTCCCGACGTGTCCACCGAGTCGCCGGGCTCCACGTCGGACAGCGCCGCCACGTACTGCATCCCCAGCTCGTTCATCCCCCTCCCCACCACCATCCCCTGCACGCGGGTGCGGGCCACCATGGCCGCGGCGCCGCTGGAGGAGTCGATGAGAAGCTGGACCTTGCAGGCCGAGGGGGACACCGACGTGACCCGGCCCACCACGCCGGCCGGCGTGATGACCGCGTCGTCCACCTGGATGCCGTGGCGGGAGCCGCGGTCCAGCACCGCCACCCGGAACGGCCCCCCCAGCTCCACCAGGATGACCCGGGCGGCCACGGTGGGCAGGGTGAGGGCCCGCTGCAGCCCCAGCAGCTCCCGCATCCGGTCGCTCTCTCCGGCCGCCTCCTCCAGGGCCCGGGCCTCCAGCTCCAGCTCGGCCACCCGGGCCCGCAGGCTGGCGTTCTCGGCCTCCAGGCCCCGCAGGGCCACGTAGCGCCGCCACATCCCGGTCACCGAATCGGTGGAGCTGGCGGTGCCCCGGGCCACCGGCGCAAACAGGGCCATGAGGCCGCTCTGCACCGCGGCACCGGCGTCCGGGAGGCGAACCTGCACCGAGAGCAGGAGCAGGAAGCCCAGGAGGAGGAGGGCGGCCAGGACGGCAGCGCGCTTCTCACTCAGGAAGGTCAGCATGGGCAGCGGGCCTGCGGGTCCTCCCGGGGCGGGCTAGTCGAGGGCGACCTTTCGCAGCAGGTTGAAGTCGGTGAGCATGAGGCCCGTGCCCAGGGCCACCGAGGAGAGGGGGTCGTCGGCCAGGGAGACCGGCAGGCCGGTCTCCTCCCGCAGGCGCTTGTCCAGGTTCTTGAGCAGGGATCCGCCCCCGGTGAGGATGATCCCCTTGTCCACGATGTCCGCCGACAGCTCGGGCGGAGTCTGCTCCAGGGCCACGCGCACCGCCTCGATGATGGAGCCCACCGTCTCGGCCAGGGCCTCGCGGATCTCCTCGTCGGACACCACCAGGGTCTTGGGGACGCCCTCCACCAGGTCGCGCCCCTTGATCTCCATGGTCATCTCCTCCTCCAAGGGGAAGGCGGAGCCGATGCGGATCTTGATCTCCTCGGCGGTGCGCTCGCCGATGAGCAGATTGTACTTGCGCTTGATGTAGTGGATGATGGCGTCGTCCATCTCGTTGCCGGCGATGCGGACCGTTCGGGAGTAGACGATGCCGGCCATGGAGATGACGGCCACGTCGGTGGTGCCGCCGCCGATGTCCACGATCATGTTGCCCGAGGGCTCGGTGATGGGCAGGCCGGCGCCGATGGCGGCCGCCATGGCCTCCTCCACCAGGTAGACCTCCGAAGCCTTGGCCTTGTAGGCCGAGTCGCGCACCGCCCGCTTCTCCACCTGGGTGATCTCCGAGGGAACGCAGACCACGATGCGCGGCCGGACGCCCATGCGCCGGTTGTGGACCTTGCGGATGAAGTAGTCCAGCATCTTCTCGGTGTGCTCGAAGTCGGCGATGACGCCGTCCTTCATGGGCTTGATGGCCACGATGTTGCCCGGCGTGCGCCCCAGCATGTCCTTGGCCTCGCGTCCCACCGCTTCCACCTTGCCGGTCTTCTGGTTGACGGCCACGATGGAAGGCTCGGACAGAACGATGCCCTTTCCGCGCACGTAGACCACCGTGATGGCGGTGCCGAGATCGATGCCCAGGTCGTTGGAGAACATTCCGTAGACCCAATCAAAAAGCATGGATTGCCCCGCCAGCTAGCTGTGGATAACGTTCGCGAAATCCGCGCAAATACGAACAGAATCGAAAACCAGGTAATGCAGCCTGCACCCGG
>JBFGDW010000064.1:0-13597 GCA_041580435.1 Candidatus Polarisedimenticolia bacterium
GACCACCAGGCGGCGCGGATCAGCCCCCTCCCGCTCCGCCACCTCCGCCACGGCCCGGGAGTTGGCCACGATGGCGTCGCTGAGCCGGTCCCGCCAGCGCTCACGGGCGAGCACCGGCCCGCGGCGCCAGTGGGCCAGGTTGCGCCGGCTGCCGATGTACCGTACCCCCGCCAGGCGGCACGCCACTGCGTCCAGCCAGTGGCGACCGTACAGATAGGAGTGGACCAGTCCGGGGCGCTCCCGCGCCAGGCGGGAGGCCCAGGCGGCCAGCCGGTCCGGGCGGCGCAGCGTGGTCGGCGCCGCGACCGTCTCCACCGCCACCCCCGACGCCTCCAGGCTCTCCGCCGCCGCGCCCCCCTCGCCGGCGTTCCAGATCGCCACCGACAGCCCCGCATCCCGCACCGCGGGCAGCAGCCGGGTCAGGTGGATCTCGGTCCCACCCGTCCCCAGGCCGGCGGCCAGGTAGAGGATGTCAGCGCGCGGCGGCATGGATGACCATCTCCTGGCGGTTGTCGGTGAGTCCGTCGAGGGCGCTGGTGATCCGCCGCGCCACCCGCCAGCGCGGTGTGAGGGGCGTCAAGTCCGGCTCCTGCAGGGTGATCACCTGCTCCGGCTCGAACCCGCTGGCACGCAGCAGGTGCAGCGCGGACTGGCGGTGGAAGCGCCAGATCACCGTGGGGGCGTGGAGGAGGTTCGCCCGCCGCCGCAGCGACATCCGCGTTCTGATGCGGTGCCACGAGGAGCGGAAATTGGGGAGCTTGACCACCAGCCCGCCCCCCGGATCCAGCCGCTCCCTCGCTCGGGTCAGCAGGCCGGCCGGGTCCTCCACGTGCCCCAGCACGTCCCACAGGGTGATCAGATCCAGGGGCGGTCCGGCGGGCGGCCAGTCCGCCAGGAGCTCCACCCCCAGCACCTGCCGCGCCAGCTCCCGCGCCGCCGCAGACGGCTCCAGTCCGGTGGCCCGGTAGCCGGCCGCCGCCGCCTCGGCCACGAACAGCCCCAGCCCGGCACCCACATCCAGGCAAGCGGGGGTCCGGCCGGCGCGCCGGGCCCGGCGCACCGGCGCGAATCGCTCCAGCTCCGCCAGCCGCGCCTGGAAGTCGGCGCGCCGCCGCGCCAGGTGCGGCAGGTATCCCTCCTCGTAGTAGCCGCCGTCATAGTGGCGCGCCATGCGCCCGGGACCGGGGTGGGGATCGATCCGCTCGCAGCCGCAGCGGCGGCAGCGCACCAGGCGCATCCCGGGCGGGAAGTCCGCGAGGAAGTCCAGGGTGCCGCACACCCGCACGCGCCCCTCACCGCAGGCCGGACAGGCGGCCTGGATCAGCCCCTGGTCCTTGGCCCGGGCGGCCATCCCGGCGCTGCTCACGGCGCCGCCCCCGGCGCCCGGCGCAGGGCATGGCGGTAGCGGAAGATCCCGAACAGCAGGTCGTCGAAGGCCGCCCCGGCCCTGGGGGGCGCCGGCAGGCGTGGCAGCAGGAATGGATCGCCGCCGCGCTCCACCACCCCTGCCTGGCTGGTGACCCCGCCCACGAAGCCTGCCGCACGCGCCTGCGCCGGCCCCTCTCCGGCGTGGTCGCCGAACGGGTAGCAAAAGACGGCGGGAGGCCGGCCATAGCGCGCCGCCAGCGCCTGCCGGCAGCCGGCCACCTCCGCCGCCGCCGAGGCGGCGTCCAGGTCCCCCAGGAAGGGGTGGCTCAGGGTGTGGCCCCCCACCCCTCCGCCCGCCTCCACCCAGCGGTCGAGATCGTCCCAGCTCATGTAGTCGTAGCCGCGGGTGCGGGGATCGCCGTCGTGGGCGTCCAGCATCCCGCGGGCCCGCTCCGAGGCGTAGCGGCGCGGCCCGCCCAGGAACCCCGCCACGGGGAAGACGGTGGCGGCCACCCCCATCCGGCACAGCACCGGCAGCGCCTCCCTCGCCGTGCTGGCCAGGCCGTCGTCGAAGGTGAGGGCCACGGCGCGTCCCGGCAGCTCCAGCGGCTCGCCAGCCGCCCACCGGGCCAGGCGCTCCACCGGCACCACCTGGAAACCGGCCTCCTGGATCCGCCGGATCTGCGCCTCGAGCACCGGCGCCGGCACGGCATCCGGCGCGGGCCCGACCTCGTGGTAGGTCAGGATGATCCGCGGCGAGCGCCCGGTGGCGCGCGCCAGGGAGCGCACCACCCCCGACAGGATCCCCGAGGCCCAGCGGCGCGCGTGTCCCCTGCCCACGGCACCCACCCTCAACCGGCCCGGGCCAGCGGCGTGGGCGCCGCTTCGATGTGACCGATCCACCCGGAGGCCGGGACGAAGGGCCGGCCCACGCTGGCGGCCAGCGCCTCCAGGTCGCGGCCTCCCGCCGTCCCGCCCGCCTCCAGCAGCCGGATCTCCTCCCGGGTGAAAGGGGTGAGGGGATGCTCCGACGGCTCCCAGGGGCGGCAGAGCGTGGGGATCTTCGAGGGGTCAAAACCCATCAGGGTGGCGGCCACCCAGTCCACGGCCACCGGGTTGCCGCCGGCAAGGAGCACGCCCAGCGGCACCGGCGTCGGCTCCAGGGGCCCCTCCCCCTCACCGGCCAGGACGCCGTCGGCCACCACCAGCACCTTCCGTGCCGGGGCGGACTCCAGGCGTCCATCCGGCCCGGCATACAAGAAGATGCGGTTCAGATCGCAGACCATGGCCGCCATGGTGACGTTCCCCCACCAGGACCCCTCGAAGTAGGGGTCGGGGAAGGGCACCAGCCCGCCGCTGCGCCGGATCCACCCTTGCACCAGTCCCAGCACCCGGCGGCTCGCCAGGGAAGGGGTCCGGTCCATGCGCTCCCACAGCCGGGTCATGACGCGCTTGCGCCACGACGGATGCAGGTACTCGTCTCCTCCCTCGCGCACCGACCCGGCCCGGTGGTGCGGGAGCCACGCCTTGGCGCCGTTGATCCCCACCAGGTTCTTGAGGGCGCCGGTCATCCCGGCCTTGCGGTGGGTCTTGAGCTTGGGCACGCTGATGACCAGGTCGGCCAGCAAGAGAGAGCGGGGGATCAGGAACTCATGGCGGCGGCCGTCGTGATGGCGTGCGGTGATGGCCCAGTCGTACTGGGTGACGCGGAACCGGTGCTGCCGGGAGAAGAGGGACGCCAGGGCGGAGCCGCGGCCCAGGTCCACCGCCACGTACCCCTCGGGATCTCCTGCCAGGGGGGTGCGCCGGGTGATCAGCCCCGAGGGCCCCTTCGCCACCTCCTCACGACGGTAGTCCAGCACCTGCACCCGGGCGCCGTGGCGGCCCGCCGCCGCCACGATCCCATCCAGGTCCAGATGGCGCGACAGCGCGGCGAAGTCGCAGGACTGCAGCGGCGAGTCGGCGATGATCACCTGCCCGCCGGGCCCCACAGCCGCCGCGGCGCGCACGGCCAGCGCCCGGGTGAGACGCGGGTCGGTGACCACCGCTGCCAGCGGCCCCCCCTTGCCGTGGCGGTGGCGCACCATGTTGGGCTTGATCACCACGCGCCCTCCCGGCGGGACCAGGTCGGCCAGGGGATTCCACTCGGGCGTGCCGCGCCGTGCCGCGTCCAGTCCCAGGGTGGCCAGGGCGACCTCCAGCGCCGGCGCGAAGGGATCCCGCCCCGGCTCCTCCCAGCCGGAGTCGGGCCGGGCCCGTGCCAGGGCCACGTGGGCCGGGTTCACGGGTTGGCTCCGGTGCGGCTGACGCCCCCCTGGCTCCAGCGCCCGGCGGCCATGCGCGACCGCACGAAGCAGCGCTTCCCCGACGGGGCGTGCTCGACCCGCTCCACCCGGCGTGCGGTGATGGGGACACTGGCGCCCACCCGGCGCTGCACCGCGGCCACCACCTCCTCCACCTGGCGGCGCAGGTCCGGCCCCTCCCCCGCCACCAGCAGCGTCAGGGCGCCCGCCTCGTCCTGCTCCACCGCGAACTGGCGCACCCCCGTCCGGCCGTAGAAGAGGTGGGTGAAGAACTCGCCGTGGATCAGCCGGCCGTCGGGGGCGGCGATGAAGTCGGAGGCCCTCCCGTGCACCCTGCCCAGCAGCGGCAGGCCACGCCCGCACGGGCACGCCTCCTCTCCGGTGGCCTCCGCGATGTCGCCGGTGTCATACCGCAGGAGGGGCATGACGCGGTTGGCCAGGCCGGTGATGACCAGGCGGCCCACCGTGCCGGGGGTGGCGGGCCGGTCGCCGTCCAGGATCTCCACGTAGACGCCGCGGGTGTTGACGTGGCTGCGACCCTGCTCGCACTCCGAGGCGATGAGCCCGAACTCCCGGCTTCCGTAGCGGTCGTGCACGGGCGCCGCGAGCACCGATTCCAGGCGCTGGCGCATGGGCTCGGTGAGTGTCTCGGCGCAGGAGATGATCCCCCGGGGAGCGGGGAACGGGCGCCCCATCTCCTCCAGGTAGGCGGCGAACAGGTCCAGGGCGCCGGCGTAGCCACGCACCACCTGCGGGTGGAACCGTTCCAGGGCACGGCGGAAGCGCTCCATCTCGGCGGGCCCCATCTGGAAAGCGTCCAGCTCCACCTGCCGGCGAAACCAGCGGATGTCCAGCCGCTGCCGCCAGGGCTGGGCAGACGCCAGGTCCTGGTCTGCGCCCCACAGCAGCGCGGTGCGGGCACCGAACTCCCACCCGGCCCAGCGGTCGTGGCGGGCCACGGCCGCCAGGTTGGCCACCCGGTAGGCGCTGTCCTGCAGGAACGAAACCGGCGTCCCGGAGGAGCCCCCGGTGTGGTTCCAGCGGGTGCCGTGCGGCGCCGGCCCGTCGGCCACCAGCCGCTCGGCGCCGCTGGCCAGATCGGCGCGGGTCAGCACCGGCAGCCGGTGGAGGTCCTCGGGCAGGCGCAGGGCGGCGCCGTCCACGTTGCGCGCCGCCAGGGCCTCCCGGTAGAACGGCACCCGGGCCGCGGCCTCGCAGACCGTCTGCAGCAGGCGCGACCGCTGCAAGGAGCGGGCCTCGCTCGGGGACAGCCACTGCTCATGCTCCAGGCGCGCCAGCTCCGCCAGCACCGGATGGGTGCGCAGCCGGCGCAGCGAGGGGCGATAAAGGAGCCGGGCCCACAGGCCGGCGCGGCGCGAGCGGGCTGGGGGACGTGGACGGCTCATGGAGTGGCTCCACCCGCGGGCGACACGATCCGCCCCGGCTCCCGGGAGGGCTCTGCCGTCTGCGGCCGTGCAGAGGAGGCGGCCAGAAGCCTCCGGCAGGCCTGCAGGACGCTGTCCACGGTCACGCCGGTGAGGCAAAGGCGGTCGATGGGACAGGGCAGGCGCGCCGGCGGCCGGCGTGGGTCGATGCAGGGATGGCAGGGGACGCGGTGTGTGAGCACCTGCGCCGGACGCCCGGTGGGCCATGGCCCGGACACCTGGGAAAGCGTCGGGCCGAAAAGCGCCACCACCGGGACCGGCAGGCTGAGGGCCAGGTTGTAAAGCCCGGAGTCGTTGGTCACCACCAGGCCGCAGCGGGCCAGGAGCGCCGCGGTGAGATCCAGGCCAGCGGCGGCGGTGAGGTCCAGCGCCGGGAAGGCCATGTGGAGCCTCACCTCGGCCACAAGGCGAGCCTCCTCAGGTCCGCCGAACAGGGCGATGCGGCACCCGTCGGCGGCCAGGGCGTCGGCCACGGCCGCGAACCGGTCGGCTGGCCAGCGCTTCCAGGCCATGTCGCCGCCGCTGCCCGGGTGCAGGCCGACAAGGGGAGCATCCTGCGGGCCGGCGGCGGACAGGATGCGCTCCGCCGCCTCCAGCGTCTCCGGCGACAGCTGCCACCGCGGCACCTCCGCCTCCACCGGCAGGCCGAGGATGGGCAGGATGTCCAGGTGGCGATCCACGGCGCGCGGCCCCTCCGCCAGGGGCGGCTCCGGCACCGGCAGGTTGAACAGGCTGGGGCTCGTGGGGTCGGGCACGCTTCCGGCGCGCCAGCGCACCCCCCCCAGGCGCAGCAGGACGGCGGTCTCGTCCTGGCTGTGCACGAAGCTCACCACCGCCAGGTCGAAGCGGCGCCAGCGCAGCCACGCCAGGGCCGCCAGCTTGCGCCCGATGCGCCCGGCCAGGGTGGCGGCCGACAGGGGGCGCAGCACCACCCGGTCCGCTCCGGCTTGGCGTGCCATGACCTGGCGCGCCCCTTCCCGTCCCGTCCAGACCGTGAGCCGCGCACGCGGGTAGCCGCGGCGCAGCGCGGCCACCAGCGGCAGCAGGGTGATGGCGTCCCCCAGACCGCCGGTGGCCACCAGGAGCAGGCGGCGCACCTGCTCCGGCGCCGGCGGCGGGGCAGGCGCAGCCTGCCGTGGGCGCAGGCGTCGCTCCCAGCCGCTGGAGCTCAGCCAGCCTCCTCCCTCGGTGGGGCCGCGGCCGTGCAGGTGCCGCCAGTAGGCCCGGGCATACCCCAGCTTCTGGGCCAGATCCGCCACGGCCCGCAGCGGGTTCCAGCGCCACGGCGCCGCCCGCTCCAGGCGCACCATCCGCACCGGGAAGGTGGCCAGGGCGCGCAGGGCGTAGGCGGCCACCGCCGTCGCGCCGCCGCGGATGACGTGGCGCCCCGCCGGCGGCGGGTGCAGCCTGTGGAGCTGCACCAGTCCCGAGCCGTACCAGAGGTTCTTGCGCCACAGCTCCGCCAGGCTGCCGGGCTGGGGATGGCTGGCCACCGTGCGGGGCACCACCACGATGCGGTAGCCGGTCCGGCGCAGGCGATGGCGCAGGTCCACGTCGGTCCCGGTCTCCAGGGTGTCGCTCTCCCCGCCGATCTCGTCGTACACCCGGCGCGGCAGGGCGCAGCACAGGTGGTGGGCCATGTCGGTGTCGGTGACCCGGTCCACCTCCGGGAAGACGGCGCGTGGCAGGCTGGCCGCCAGGCGCCGCTGGAAGGGGGCGGCATCCTCCGGCAGGCAGGTGGAGGAGCCGGTCATGCCGATGGGGCCGGCCTCCGGATCCGGGTCGGCCTCCAGCGGGGCCAGCAGCGACTCGAGCACCGCCTCGCCGCGCAGGCCGGCGTCGTCATCCATGAAGACGAGCCAGCGGCCGCGGGCGGCGGCCACGCCGACGTTGCGGGCGTGGCCGTTGGGCCGCTCCCCCACAACCAGCAGGACCTCCGCCTCGTGGGCGCGGCGCTGGCGGCGCAGGGCCGCCAGCAGGCGCGCCACGTTGCCACCGGCATCGCCGTCCCGGGAGGGGATGATCACCGAGATGGCCGGCGCCGGGTGGGGCTGCATGATGAAGACCGGCACGTCCTCACCTCCCTCCGCCGTTCCGGCCCGTGTCGCCGGCGGGCCGGGCCGGCGCCAGAATATCGCGCGCGTACCCCGAGTCCGGGGTGAGGCGGGCGGCCCGCTCCCGGGCGGCCTGAAGCCCGGCCCGCGCCGCCGCCCGATCCCCATCCACCCCCTCCTCCCGCAGGCGCACCAGCTCGGACCAGGCCCGGACGAAACCCGGCTCCAGCATCACCGCCTGCTCCAGCAGGGTAGCCGCATCGACATCCCGTCCCAGCAGGGAGAGATAGCCCGCCTCCTCCAGCAGAATGCGCGGGTCCCGGGGGGCGGTGGCGACTGCCTTGCGGTAGTCGCCCACGGCCTCCTCGCAGGTGGCCGGCGTCCGGAACAGCTCCACGCAGGCGCGGCGTTCCAGGCGGGCGCGGGTCATGAGGAAGGCGGTCTCCCGTGGTGCGCCGGCCAGCGCCTCGTCGATGCGCCCGCGGATGCGTCCGTAGCTCAACACGTCCATGGGTTGCGCCGCGTGGGACAGCAGGACCGCCGCCTCCTCTCCGGCCAGGAAGGGATGGTGTGGGTTGAGGGTGGCGGCGCGACGGTAGAGACGCACCCGCGCGGCGGGGTCGGGCTCCGCCGCGGCGGCCAGGCCCAGGCCCTGGGCCGCCGCCGGCAGCACCAGCAGCCCCGCCGCCGCCGCTGCCAGGCCGGTGAGCAGGGTGGCCCGGGTCAGGCGGCGCGTGGCCGCCCACCCGGCTGCGCGCGGCGGCGGCAGCGCCAGCGCCGCCAGCACCGCGGCTGCCAGCAGCACCGGCGGCCGGGTCAGGGGCTCGTCGAAGAGGGAGATCACGCCCATCACCCCGAGGCCGGCCGTCGCCGCGCCCGCCAGCCGCCGTGCGGTCTGCCCCTCCAGGTCGCGCCAGCGCCGGCGGCCGGCCCGAATCGTCCCGGCCAGGGCCAGTCCCACGGCCAGCGTCCCCAGCACGCCGGTCTCGGCCAGCCAGAGGAGCGGATGGCTGTGAGGTGTGTGGAACCCACGCCCGTAGCGGACCGGCGCGTCCTCCCGGGGAAAGGTGAGGGCTGCCGCCTGGTGGCGGAACTGCCCCGGACCGATCCCCAGCCACGGCGAGGCGGCGGCCGCCACCAGCGCCTGCGGCCAGATCCGGAGTCGATCGTAGCGGTAGATGTCATCGCCGCCGGCGAACCGCCACCACAGGCTGCCGCCGCCGGCCAGCAACAGGACCGCCACCGCGCACGCCGCCGCCAGCCGCCGCCGGCGCCAGACCCGGGGACGGCCCAGGGCCCAAGCCGCGCCCACCAGCAGCAGGGCCAGGAGCGCGCCGCGGGAGGCGGTGGCCAGGACGCCGGCGGCCAGCAGCACCGGCAGGGCCCAGGCCAGGGAGACACGGCGGCGGCCGCCAGCCGGGTTCCCGGCCGCCGCGGCCAGGCTCACGGCCAGGGGCAGGCCCGCCGCCAGCAGGGCCGCCAGATGGTTGGGGTTGACCAGGCCGGCGCGGCCCCGGCCATCCCCCGATAGCACCTGCCCCATCGCCGCCACGGCCGCCGGCACCAGCGCCACCACCCACAGGCGCGCCGCCGCGAGGCGGGGCCGCTCGCCGGCCAGGAGCACGGCCAGCGCCGCGGCCACCGCCAGCCCCGTGCCCATCTCGAACAGCGTGATGGCGGCGGCGTAGGGATAGGCCGCGCCCCGGGCCGAGAGCAGGAGGACGAAGCCCAGGGGCCACCAGGCCGCCGCGCCGGCCGGCGCCTCTCCCGCCCGCAGGCCAGCCAGCCAGGTGGCGACCACGAACAGCCCCAGCAGGTGGGCCAGCGTGTCCAGCCAGATGGCCGGTCCCGGCTCCCCTCCCGCCTCCAGCCACGGCAGCAGGGCCAGCATCCCTGCCACCGCCACCAGGGCGGCGCGTTCCGGCGCGCCGTGAATGAAGCTGGTGCTCACCGCTCACTCCCGGAGGCGCGCCAGCGATCCACGCCGTCGGCCAGCGCCTCCAGCTCGCGCCGGTAGCGGCCGGCCAGAGGGTAGAGATCCGCAGCCCGGGTCAGGTCGGCCGCGGCGCCGCCGGGATCCCCCGCCGCCGCTCGCAGGCGGGCGCGCACCGCGTGGGCCGCCGGCCAGCAGCGGTTGCGCTCCACGGCCCGGGTGGCCGCGGCCAGCGCTCTCTGGCGGGCCGCCTCCGGCCCACCGCCCAGGGCGGGATGGCGCATCAGGATCTCCGCCTCCAGCAGCGGCAGGTCGGCCCGCCATGGCGCCCACCCCTGCCCCTGCCCGACATGCCGCAGCGCGCCGGCGTGATCCCCGCCGTCCAGGGCCGCGCGCGCCGCGCTCAGGTGCCACGCCGCCGCCCCGGAAGCCACCCCGGCCGCGGCCAGCAGGAGCGTCACGGCCCAGGCGGCCAGGCGCCACCCAGTGCGTCCAGTCCAGGGGAGCGCGGCTGACACGGCTGCCGGTGGGCCGGCCAGGACGCCGGCCACGGCCGCCGCGATCCACAGGGTCGACGGCAGCAGCGGGGCCACGTCCCAGGCACCGTGCAGGAGGAACGCCAGGAGGCCGAAGGCGGCGCCGCGCGCCAGCGGGTCGGGATCGCGGCGGCGGCGGTGCACGGCGGCCCCCACGCAGGCCAGCGCCGCGCCCAGGGGAAGCGCCACCGGCAGACCGTGCTCCGCGATCATCTGCACGTAGGCGTTGTGCACGAAGCGCGTCTCGTTGTCGCCGGGCTGGCGGTAGCGCGTGTAGGCCGAGCCGAACCCACCGCCTCCCACCCCGGTGAGGGGGGCGTCGGCGATCATCCGCGCCGCCGCCGCCAGGTTGCGCACGCGCAGCGCCGCCGGCCCCGAGTCGCCGGCCGGCGACAGGATCACCCCGCCCCGGGCCAGGCTCACCAGAACGAGGGCGGCCAGGGCCAGGGCGGCCACCACACCAGTGCGCCGGACGGCGCGCCGTTCGCCCATGGCCCACCAGAGCGCCGCCGCCAGGGCCAGCGCCAGGAGCGCGCCGTGGGAGCGGGTCAGGACCAGCGCACCCGCCATGAGGGCCAGCCCCGCCGCCGCGGCGGCGCGGCGCCAGCCCCTGGCGGCCAGCGCCAGGGCTGCGGCCAGCGGCCAGGCCAGGAGCAGGAACGACGCCAGCACCGATGGCAGGAGGAACCGGGCGAAGATCCGCCCGGAGGCCAGCCGGCCCGCGACCCCCTCGGGGAGCCCGTCCCGGGCCAGCAGGGCGTCGAAGCCGAGGGCGGCCTGCCAGATCCCGTGCAGCGCCAGCACGGCGCCCCCGGCGGCCAGCAGCGCCAGCATGCCGGAGGACTCCCGGGCGGACAGGCGGCGCGCCGCCGCGAACACCGCCAGCGCGCCGCCCGCTCGCACCAGGCTGTCCACCGATCCTCCCTGATCCACGGCAAAGGCGTGGGACAGGAGCAGGGGGCCGGCCGCCGCCAGCAGGAAGGCCCGCTCGCCGGGCGCCGGCCGGTGGGGGTGGCCGGACATGAGGACGGCGGCCAGGACCGCCAGGAGCAGGGCTCCGCCCACCGCCCCCGCAGGATGGATCTCGGGCGGCGCGACCAGCAGCATCGCCAGCAGGGCGAACAGCATCGGGGAGAGGAGCGTCAGCCTCTCCCCCGGCCTGAGTGTCATCAAGCCCGGTCCTTCGGTTCTGGTCAGCGACCGGCGGCCGGCGGAGCCGCCCGGGCTCCGGTCAGTTGACCGCGGCGGCGAACTGTCCGTTGCTCAGGACAATATCCAGATCGAAGTTGTTGGCCTGTGACGGGGAGATGTCGGCTCCGGGCACCCCGTCACGGCCGAAGCTCTCAATCGTGTAGGCGTTGAGCCCATCGGACTGGTAGCCAAAGCTGTTGCGCCACGCATCCACCGTGGGGATGCGGATCTTGGAGACGGGCATCAGTGCATCGGCCACCTGGTCGATGGTGAGGCTGCCCGCCGGGTAGGACGTCACGTCGTTCTGGTAGATCTGCAGCTGGTTGCCGATGGAGCGCATGTTGGCCATGGTGGTGCGCTGCCGGGACTTCTCCATGGCGGTGATCATGGCGGGGATGGCCATGGCGGCCAGGATGCCGATGACGGTGAGGACGATGAGCAACTCGATGAGGGTGAAGCCTGCATGGCTACCAGCGGCACTCGTCCGAACCCGTCGCTTCATGTCCGCTCCCCCAGCAGTTGAAAAAGAAGGTGCGGCGGCAACCCAGACGGGTCGCCGCCGCTGCCAGAATCAGGCGACGCCCGGCCTCAGTCGGCCTGGGTGCCCTCCGGCCACTGGATGAACGAGCCGGCCGAGAAGACGATGTCGCAGTCGAAGTCGGTGGTCGGGCCGCCGGTGCCGGTCAGGGTCAGGCTGCCGCCACCAGAGCCGTCCTTGGCCAGCGAGCCGACGGTGTAGACCGTGGTGTCGCTGACGTACCGCATGTTCCAGCCCCAGCCGTCCTTGGTGGGGGCGTTGCGGATGTAGATGGGCTCGATGGAGGTCTCCAGCGCGGAGCCGGTGATGTCAGCCTCGGACGCCACGTTCGGGTAGAACGAGTTGTCGATGGCGTACTCCTCCACGGCCGTGCCCACGGACCGCAGGTCCGCCATGGTCCGCTTCTGCTTGCCGCGGTCGATGGCGTTGAGCAGGTTCGGGATGGCGATGGCAGCGATGATGCCGATGATGGCCACCACGATGAGCAGCTCGATGAGCGTGAAACCCTTCTGCTTCTTCGTCAACACAGTCACCTCCTTGTGAGTCGCCCCCCTAGGAGCAAGGGGGGTGCCAGCGTCACGAAGCCGTCCCCGCACCTGGTTTCCATTAGGTAACTCCATCGTTTTCAGTATGTTGAAGCCGATCGGACCGTCTGGATCCGGTCGCGCGGCGGGGCGGCCTCGTGCCTGGCCCCGGCGAGTGACGCGGATTGTCAGTCCCGGTGACGCTCAGTGTCACTCCAGGGGAGCCGGCTGGGCCTCCCCGGCCTCCCCCAGCGCCTCGCGGGCCAGCCTCTCCAGCAGCGCCGCCCGCTCCGACGCCGGATGGCGGGCACGCCGGCGGGCGATCTCGTCCAGGGCGGCCCCCGGGTCCACCCCCCCGGCGGCCAGGGCGGCGGCGAACCACTCTGGATCCTCGGGGGTGAGCAGGCGGTCCTCGGAAAGCGGCGCCGCGCTCTCCGCCCGGCCCTCCCGCCGCACGTAGAGAAGGGCGGTGTCGTCCCAGTCCACCAGCGCCCAGCGATCGCGCCGGAAGTAGACCGAGGTGAGGCTGCGGCTGACCATGCGGCCGTCGGGCAGGCGCACCGCCACGCGGCGGGGGTCGTACTCCACGAAGGCGGTCCGCACGCCCCACCGCTCCAGGATGGCGTCCCAGCAGGTGGGGTCCGGCGACTGGCGGCAGGCGGCGATCTCGGCCAGGAGCGGGGCGTGCACCTCGTTGCGCCCGTCCAGGAAGACCTTCTCGGGGGCCAGCGCCCAGGCCAGGTAGCCGCCGAAGCGCACCGGGTTGTAGATCGGCCCCTGCAGTCCCGCATCGAGGAAGGTCCGGGCCATCCCCTCCGGGTAGCGCCCCGGGGCCAGTCCGGGCCCCACGGGGCCGCCGGCAGGGCGCGCCAGGAACCAGGCCGCTACCAGCAGTCCGGCTGCCAGGATCGAGCCATGGCGCCAGGCGCCGGCGCCTTCCCCCTCGTGGCGGGGGCGGGGGACCGGGTCCCATCCGGCGCAGGCCACCACCGGCAGGGCCATGAAGAACGTCCCGATCTGGCGGAGGGCCAGCGCCCCCGTCGCCGCCAGGACCAGCCCGCACGCCACCAGGGGCCACTCGACGCGCCAGCCCCGGCGCCTGACCAAGACCAAGGATCCCGCCAGCGTCGCCAGCGTCAGCCAGAAGAGCCAGAACTCTCCCCGGAAGGCGGTCCCCCACTCGGGGTTGGCCAGATCGCCGCCGCGCAGCGCCGCGGCGATGGCCAGGGGAGCGGCCAGCACCCGCGCGCCGTAGGGGTTGGCCAGGAGGGCCGCGACGCAGGCGCCGGCCACCAGCAGGAAGGGGCCAGCGTGGCGCCGCTGCCCGGGCGACGCCACCAGGGTCAGGGCGAACACCGCCACCAGGCCGGCACCCAGCAGGGCCGAGGGGTGCAGGTTGACCCAGACCGCCACCAGGGCAGGCAGGACCCAGAGGCGCATCCCCGGCCCGTGCCCCTGGCCGGCGCGCCGCGCTGCTCCGGACAGGAGGATCAGCGTGACCGGGACCAGCACCAGGCCGGCCAGCTCGGGCCGCGCGAAGAACCGGAAGCGCGCCCCCTCCAGGGCCAGCAGACCCAGGGCCAGGACCGCCGCGGGGGGAAGCCCCCGCCCCAGGATCCAGGCCGCCGGGATCAGGGCCGCCGCCAGCACCGCCGCCAGCTTCAGCCCCCAGGCCACCGCCACGCCGCCCGCCCGGACGAGGGCC
>JBFGDW010000065.1:0-13263 GCA_041580435.1 Candidatus Polarisedimenticolia bacterium
AAGTACTGCCGCCGGATCGGCTACAACAGCGTGCAGTGCGCCACCAACGGCATCGAGTTTGCCAAGAGCAAGGCTTTTGCCCGCCGGGCCGCCGAGGCCGGCCTGCGATACGCCTACCTGCAGTTCGACGGCGTGGGCAACGAGAACCACGAGCACCGGGGCGTGGGCAACCTCTACGACGTGAAGCAGCGTGCCATCGACAACCTGCACCAGGCCGGCGTGGACGTCACCCTGGTCACCACCATCATCAATGGCATCAACAACGACCAGGTCGGGCCCATCGTCCGCTTCATGATCGACAACCTGCACAAGGTCAATGCGGTGGCCTTCCAGCCGGTCTCGTTCACCGGCCGGGACGAGGACATCGACGACGAGACGCGCAAGAAGCAGCGCTACACCCTCTCGCACCTGGCCCGGGACATGAAGGACCAGCTGGGGCAGCTGGAGCCCATGCGGGATTTCTACCCGCTGTCGGCCTCGGGCCCCTTCTCCGACCTGAAAGACCTGCTCTCGGGGCCCGACACCGACTGGGGCTCCATGAAGTGCGGCTGCCATCCCAACTGCGGCGTGGGGACCATGCTCCTCATCAACGAGCGCACCAAGGAATGGGTGCCCATCCCCAAGGTTCTCGACATCGACCAGCTCCTGGAGGACGTGAAGCGCATCAACGATTCCGGCCGGGGCCGCAAGGCCACCAGCATGCAGTTCGCCCTGGCCATGATGCGCAACTTCCGCTGGGAGCACGCGCCCAAGGGGCTCAACTTCCGGGAGTTCTTCAAGGCCATCGACGGCCACCTGGGGCGGAAGATGGGCGTTGCCGAGAAGTTCCGCTTCGAGTGGCGCATCATCATGGTGGCGGGCATGTGGTTCCAGGACCTGTTCAACTACGACTTCCGCCGGACGGAGATGTGCATCATCCCCTACGGCACGCAGGTGGGCGAGGTGAGCTTCTGCGCCTACAACACCGGCGTGGGCTGGCGGCAGATCGTGGAGGAGCTGTTCCAGACCGCCAGCACGGTGGAGTGGTTCAAGACCAAGGGCCGGCACCCCATCTACGCCGGCGGCAAGAACGTCGCGCTCCCGTCCCTGGGCACGGCCGGCTCCAAGGTGGCCATCAGCAAGCTCCCCAGCCTGGGGCAGCAGGTGCAGGCCTAGAACCGGCAGAGCATTGTTGCTTTTCCAGGGCCGGCGGGACGTCCCGCTGGCCCTTTGCTTTTCCGGGGCCGTTTCCCCCCGCTCAGGGGGCGAAGCGGTGGGCCGAGGGGCACAGATCGGCCAGGACGCAGGCCCCGCACCGGGGCTTGCGGGCCTGGCAGACCCTGCGCCCGTGCCAGATGAGGGCGTGGCTGGTGAAGGTGCGGTCCTCCGGCGGCAGCACCTTTTCCAGATCCCGCTCCACCTTCACCGGGTCGTCCTCCCGGGTGAGGCCCAAGCGGCGGGAGAGGCGCCCCACGTGGGTGTCCACCGTGATGGCGGGCAGGCCGAACCAGGTGCCGCGCACCACGTGGGCGGTCTTGCGCCCCACCCCTGGCAGGTCGGTGAGGGCCTCCATGGACTCCGGGACCTGGCCGCCGTGCTCGTCCACGATCTTCCGGGCCGCGCCCTTGAGAGAGCGAGCCTTGGAGCGAAAGAAGCCGGTGGAGCGGATGGCCTGCTCCATGTGCTCCTGCCGGGCGCGGGCGAACGCCTCCACGGTGGGGAACTTGCCAAACAGGTCTGGCGTGACCTGGTTGACGCGCTCGTCGGTGCACTGGGCCGAGAGGATGGTGGCCACCAGGAGCTGCCACGCGTCGGCGTGACGCAGGGCGCAGTCGGCATCGGCATAGGTGCGGCGCAGGGCCTCCACCACGCCGCCGGCGCGGCGTGAGCGGCGGGCCAGGGACTGGCGGGCGGCCTGGCGGGCGGCGGCGGGGACGGCGGGCATGGGCGGATTATAGCCGCGGTGTACCATGCCCCCCCATGCAGGACGAGGCGCGGGGCGACGGGGCAGGCGGCTGGCTGGCGGTGGTCCTGGCGGTGATCCTGTTCGCCTGGATGGCCACCGCCTTCCTGTCCACCGGCATGGAGGCCATCGACGATGCCTACATCTCCCTGCGCTACGCCCGCAACCTGGTGGAGGGGTACGGCCTGGTCTACAACCCGGGCGAGGCGGTGCAGGGGTACACCAACTTCCTCTGGACCCTGATCCTGGCTGGCATCCTGTACGCGGGATTGCCGCCGGTGCCCGCGGCCTGCATCCTGGGGCTGGGCCTGGGGTGTGGCACGCTGGTCCTCACCGCGCTCTGGTCGTGGCGCCGGGTGGCGCCGGGCCTGGCGTCGGCGGCGGCGGCGCCGGTGCTGCTGGCCGCCAACGCCGGCTTCGTGGTCTGGTCGCTGCGCGGCCTGGAGACGCCGCTCTTCACCCTCCTGCTCTTGGCCGGCGGCCTGCTTCATCTCCGGCGGGACGCGGAGGCTGGCCTGTCGCCGGGGGCGGCGCTCCTGCTGGCCCTGGCGACCCTGACGCGTCCCGAGGGAGCCCTGGCCATGGCGCTGACGGTGGCCCACCTGGGTTGGGTGCGCCTGGCGCGGCGGCGGGCGCCGCTCCTGGGGTCCGACCTGCCGGCCCTGGCGCTGTTCGCGATCCTGGTGGGGGGCTACGCCGGATGGGCGACCCTTTACTACGGCGAGCCCCTCCCCAACACCTTCCACGCCAAGGTGGGAGATCCCCTCCGGGCCCTGGACCGCGGCTGGCGCTACCTGGGGAAGTTCGCCTGGCAGCACCCCACCGGCCTGCCGCTCCTGGCCCTGCCCCTGTGCCTGCTGCGGCGGCCGCGCCGGGACGCCACGCGCTCCTACTGCGCCCTGCTGGCAGGGGGATTCGCCCTGTACGTGGTGGGGGTGGGGGGGGATGTCTTCCCGGCCTACCGCTTCCTGGTGCCCATCTTCCCCTTCCTGTACATCCTGGTGGGGGACGGGCTGGCGGCGGCCGAGACGGCGGCCCGGCGGCGGCCCGGCAGCGGTGGGGTCTGGCTGGCACGGGGCGGCGTGGCCGCGGTCCTGACGGCCCTGGCGGTGGGGACCCTGTGGCCGTCGCGGGTCTATGCCTGGCGCGAGTGGCGCGGCGGGAACACCTACACCCGGGAGATGCGCATGGTGGGAACGTGGCTGCGTGAGTCGGTGCGGCCCGGCACCTGGATCGCCGTGAACCCGGCCGGCGCCCTCCCTTACGAGTCCCGCCTGCCCACCATCGACATGCTGGGCCTCAACGACCGGGAGATCGCACGCACCTCCGTGGCCGAGATGGGGAGCGGCCGGCTGGCGGGTCACGAGAAGGGGAACGGCGAGTCGGTGTTCCGGCGCCGGCCGGGGATCATCCTCATCGGCGGCGTGAAGCTGGAGCGCCCGCCGCCGGATCCCGGATGGATCCTCCACGGCCGGTCCGAGCGGGAGCTGTCCCGCATTCCGGATCTGTTCGAGGTCTACGCCTACGACCGGCAGGTCATGCCCGACGGCCGCGTCCTCACCCTGCTCCGCAGGCGGGATCAGCCCGTCTATCGCTGGGAGGCGCCTCGTTGACCCGGCGGGAGTTATGTTAAGATCGCGGTCCGGTTCCGGAGCCGGACGGGCCCGGCGCCGCGACCTCTCATCTCCTGCGGACCTCGCCGGATGTCGAACCCGTGGCACCAGACACCATGCACCCCAAGAGATTGCTGGTGGAGTCACTGCGCAAGCTGCTGCGCCGCAATGCTTCGGGCCATGTGGTCAACCTCCTGTCCAAGCTGCGCCCGGCCGACGTGGCCGGCCTCTTCAAGGACCTGACCGACAAGGAGCGGGAGGCTGTCTTCACCGCCCTGGCCCGGCGGGATCCGGCGCGGGCCGGCCAGGTCCTCAGGGAATTCCACGTCCAGCCCGGTCTGGGCTACCTCCAGTCCCTGGAGACCCCGTTGCAGGTTTCCGTGCTCAAGGCCATGACCCCCGACGACGCCGCCGAGTTCGTCTCGGAGATGCCCGCCGAGATCCGCCAGCAGGTGCTGGAGGCCATGGAGGGGCGGGAGGCGGTGGAGATCCGCCACCTGCTGGAGTACGGCGAGGAGACCGCCGGCCGGATCATGTCGCCGGAGTACTTCGCCGTCCAGGAGACCGTCACGGCGGGCGAGGCCATCCGGCTGCTCCAGGCCCGCGGCGCCGAGGTGGAGATCCCCTTCTATGTCTATGTGGTGGATTCCCGCAACCACCTGGTGGGGGTGCTCTCCTTGCGCCAGCTTCTCCTGAGCCCCCCCGACGCCCCGGTGCGCCAGTCCATGACCACGGACCTCGTGTCGGTCTCAACCGACATGGACCAGGAGGAGGTGGCCCGCCTGGTGTCCCGCTACGACCTGGTGGCCATCCCGGTGGTGGACAGCCTGCACCGGCTGGTGGGGGTCGTGGCCATCGACGACATCATCGACGTCCTCAAGGAGGAGGCCACCGAGGACTTCTACCGGCTGGCAGGCACATCCGAGGACGAGCGCATGCACCGCTCGGTCTTCCGGGCAGTGCGGCTGCGCATCCCCTGGCTGCTGGCCAGCTTCTTCGGCGGGCTCATGGCGTCCCAGGTCATCAATCACTTCGAGGGGGTCCTGGCCCAGGTGGTGATCCTGGCCGGCTTCATCCCGGTGATCCTGGGCATGGGCGGCAACATCGGTACCCAGTCCTCCACCATCATCGTCCGGGGGCTGGCCACAGGTCGCATCGAGATCCGGGAGATCTGGCACGTGGTGTTCCGGGAGGTGCGGATCGCAGCGGTCCTGGGCCTCATCTACGGCACCCTCCTGGGGCTGGGCGGGGCCTTTCTCCTGGGGATGCGGACGGAGGTGGCGCTGCTCCTGGGGCTCGCCCTGCTGGCCTCCATGCTCATCGCCGCCCTCATCGGCTCGTCGGTCCCCATGCTGCTGCGGCGCCTGGGGATCGACCCGGCGGTGGCCACCGGGCCGTTCATCACCACGTCGGTGGACGTGCTGGCGACGCTGATCTTCTTCCAGCTCGCGGTGCTCCTGGTGCTGGAGGCGGCCTGATGCGACTGGAGGGACCGGCCTTCGTGCTGCGCACCTACCCCCTGGCCGAGTCGGACCGGATCGTGGTGCTGTACAGCCGCGACGAGGGGAAGCTGCGAGGGGTGGCTCCCCGGGCCGCGGCCAGCCGGCGGCGGTTCGGCGGCGCCCTGTCGGTGCTGTGCGAGGTGGAGGCGGTCTATCACGAGCGGGACGGACGGGACCTGGGGCGCCTGGAGGGCTGCCGGCTGCTGGTCCCCACTCCGGGGGAGGGGCGCGATCTGGAAGCGTACTATGCCTGTGTCTACCTGGCCGAGATCCTGGACCAGGTGGGGAGGGAGCGGGAGCCCGATCCCATCCTTTACCGCCTGACCCGGCGCTGCGCCGGCGCCCTGGACGGGGGGATGGACCCGGCCCTGGCTGCGCGCTACTTCGAGGTCTGGGCCCTGCGCCTGGCCGGCGTGCTCCCGGCCCTGGAGCACTGCGCTCGCTGTGGCCGGGACCCGGGAGCCGGTGGAGCGGCCCTCCTGCCAGGGGAGGAGCTGGCCTGCCGGACCTGCGGCCGCGGGGCCGCCGGCGCCCGGCGTCTGGAGGGGGAGGCCCTGGCCCTCATGCGCCTGATCCTGGCGGCCTCCCCCGAGGAGGTGGCGGCCCGCCAGCCCGCACCGGCAGCCCAGGCCGGGGTGGCCCGGGTGGCCGCGGCGCAGTTCCTGCACCTGGTGGAGCGCCCGTTCCGCAGCGCCGCGGCGGTGGTCCCACGGCCGGCGCCGGCGGGCGGGCCAGTGGGAGGAGGAGTGCGGAGATGACGTTCCAGGACCTTCTTCTGGCCCTGACCCGGTACTGGGGGGAGCGCGGGTGCGTGCTGCAAATGCCCTACGACCTGGAGGTGGGAGCCGGGACCATGAACCCCGACACCTTCTTCAGGTCGCTGGGCCCCGAGCCCTGGCGGGTGGCCTACTGCGAGCCTTCCCGGCGGCCGGTGGACGGCCGCTACGGCGACAACCCCTACCGCCTCTACAAGCACTACCAATTCCAGGTCCTCATCAAACCGGGCCCCGCCGACATCCAGGAGATCTACCTGGACTCCCTGGCCGCCTTCGGCATCGACGCCGCCCGCCACGAGATCCGGTTCGAGGAGGACAACTGGGAGTCGCCCACCCTGGGCGCGGCCGGCGTGGGGTGGCAGGTGCTGCTGGACGGGATGGAGATCACCCAGTTCACCTACTTCCAGCAAGTGGGTGGGATCGCCCTGGCTCGCATCCCGGTGGAGATCACCTACGGCGTGGAGCGGATCGCCATGTACCTGACCGGGGTGGACAACGTCTACGACCTGCCCTGGAACGAGCAGGTCACCTATGGCGAGGTGCGCAAGGGGGACGAGTTCGAGCAGTCCCGGTACGCCTTCGAGGTGGCCGACGCTGGGCTGCTGCAGGCCCTCTTCGAGCGCCACGAGGCCGAGAGCCGCCGGACCCTGGAGGCGGGCCTGGTGATCCCCGCCTACGAGCACGCCCTGCGCTGCTCCCACACCTTCAACCTCATGGATGCACGGGGCGCGGTGTCGGTGACCGAGCGCCCGGCCCTCATCGCCCGGGTGCGCCGGCTGGCCTGCGCCGCCGCCGAGGCGTGGGTCGGCCAGCGGGAGCGGCTTGGGCATCCACTCCTCCATGGGGAGGGGACGGCACCGGCCGCCGCCGGCAGGGAGAGGGCATGAGCGAGACCGCCACCCTGCTGCTGGAGGTGGGCTGCGAGGAGATCCCCGACCGGATGGTGGAGGGGGCGCGCCGGGATCTGGCGGCAGCGGTGGAGGCCAGCCTGCGGGAGCACCGTCTCCTCCAGGCTGGCGCGCCGGGGGAGACGGGCCGGGAGGAGGTGAGGTCCTACGCCACGCCCCGGCGCCTGGCGGTGCAGGTGCCGGGGGTGGTGCGCCGCCAGCCTGACGAGACGCAGGAGGTGACCGGCCCGCCGGTGAAGGCGGCCTACGACGCCGACGGGAACCCCACCCGGGCGGCTCAGGGGTTCGCCGCCGGCCAGGGGGTGGAGGTGGCCGATCTCTACCGGGTGGCCGGGCCCAAGGGGGAAGTGGTGGCGGCGCGGCGCACCCGCGCCGGGCGCCCGGCCGTGGAGGTCCTGTCGGAGATCCTCCCCGGGACGGTGCTGGGGCTCTCCTTCCCCAAGGCGATGCAGTGGGGAGAGGGAGGGGTGACCTTCGTGCGGCCCATCCGCTGGCTGGTGGCGCTGCTGGACCGGGCGGTCATCCCGTTCAGCGTGGCCGGGGTGCAGAGCGGCCGGGGGAGCATGCCGCGCCGTGGCTCGGGCCAGCCCGAGGTGAAGCTGGCCGATGCCCAGGACTACGTGGAGGCCCTGCGCCAGGTGGAGGTGGTGGTCGACGTGGAGGAGCGGCGGGCCGCCCTGCGCCAGGCGGTGGCGGGCCTGGTGGCCAGGGACGGCGGCCGCGTCCTGCCCGATCCCGGGCTGGAGGAGATCGTCCTCAACCTGGTGGAGTACCCCGGCGCCGTGGCCGGCGCCTTCCCGGCTCCATTCCTGGAGCTGCCCGCCGAGGTCCTGACCACCACCCTGCGCCACCACCAGCGCTGCTTCTCGGTGGCCGGCGGCGATGGCGGGCTCAAGGCCGGCTTTGTGGCGGCCATCAACGCCCCGTCGGACCCCGACGGCGCCATCACCAGGGGATACGAGCGGGTCATCGCCGGCCGCCTGGCCGACGCGCGCTTCTTCTACACCGAGGACCGCAAGCGCCCCCTGGCCGCGCGCCTGGAGGTCCTGGAGCGCACCCGGTTCCACGCGGCTCTGGGCTCCTACGCCGCCAAGGTGCGCCGGCTGGAGGGGCTGGTGGCTGAGCTGGCGGGGCTGGCCGGCGTGAAGGGTGAGGTGGTGGAGCGTGCCGTCCAGGCGGCGTGCCTGTGCAAGTGCGATCTGGCCACGCAGATGGAGAACGAGTTCCCCGAGCTGCAGGGAGTGGTGGGCGGGCTCTACGCCCGGGAGGAGGGAGAGCCGGCCCCGGTGTGGCGTGCCATCTACGATCACTACCGGCCCGAGGGGCTGGGAGACGAGCTGCCCCGTGACACCGAGGGCGCCCTCCTGGCCCTGGCCGACCGCCTGGACACCCTGGTGGGGCTCATGGGGGTGGGGGTGGAGCCCAAGGGATCCCGGGACCCGTTCGCCCTCCGACGGGCCGCCCTGGGGGCGATCCGCATCCTGGTAGAGCGGCCGCTGCACCTGTCCATCGACGCCGCCCTGGCGGCGGCCCGGCGCGGGTACGACGCCGGCGAGGTGGAGTGGAAGCTGGACGGGGTGGAGCTGGCCGGAAAGGTGCGCGCCTTCCTGGAGGGGCGCCTGCGCCACCTGCTGGAGAACGACGCCGCCGGCCACCGTTACGACTCCATCACTGCCGTTCTGGCCGCCGGCTGGGACGACGCTGCCGACGCCGCAGCCCGCCTGGCGGCGCTGACCGCCATCCGCGGCCAGGAGGACTTCGAGGCGCTGGCGGCGGCCTCCAAGCGCATCCGCAACATCCTGGGACAGGCAGCGGAGCGCCACGGCATCGTGGATGAGGACCGCGTGGACGCGGACCGCCTGGAGGACCCGGCGGAGCGCGAGCTGCACGCGGCGGCGCGCCGGGCGGCGGAGGTGGTGGAGGAGGCGGCGGCGCGCCGGGATCACGCCGCGGCGCTGGCCGCCGTCGCCGCCCTGAGGCCGCAGGTGGACCGCTTCTTTGATAGCGTGCTGGTCATGGCGGAGGACGCCGACCTGCGGCGCAACCGGCTGGCGCTGCTGGCCTCGGTGGCGCGACTGTACGCCCGTGAGGCCGACTTCGCCGAGATTGTCGTGGAGGGTGGCGCGTGAGCCGTTACGTCTATTGCTTCGGGGACGGCCGGGCGGAGGGAAACGCCCGGATGAAGAAGGACCTGGGTGGCAAGGGGGCCAACCTGGCCGAGATGACCAACCTGGGGTTGCCCATCCCGCCAGGCTTCACCCTCTCGGCGGAGGTCTGCCGGTACTTCATGGAGACCTCGGGCGGCTACCCAGACGGACTGCGCCAGCAGGTGGCCGATGCGCTGCGCCGCCTGGAGGAGTCCACCGGGCGGCGCTTCGGCAGCCCGGAGCGACCCCTGCTGGTGTCGGTGCGCTCCGGGGCTGCCATCTCCATGCCCGGGATGATGGACACGGTCCTCAATCTGGGGCTCAACCCCGCCACCACCCGGGCCCTGGCCGCCTCCTCTGGCGACGAGCGGTTCGCCCAGGACTGCCGCCGTCGGTTCATCCAGATGTACGGCAACGTGGTCCTGGGCCTGCCCGGGGAGGAGTTCGAGTCGCGCCTGGAGGCTCTCAAGGAGCGCCGGGGCCTGTCCAGCGACACCCAGCTTGGCGCTCCGGACTGGCAGGGGCTGGTGGAGGAGTTCTTGGAGGTGGTGCGGCACGGCACCGGGGAGCCGTTCCCCGACGACCCCGAGCGGCAGCTGTGGGGCGCCATCGAGGCGGTCTTCAAGTCCTGGAACAACAAGCGGGCGGAGGCCTACCGCCGCATTCATGGCATCCCGTCCGACCTGGGAACGGCGGTGAACGTGCAGGCCATGGTGTTCGGCAACCTGGGGGACGACTGCGCCACCGGCGTGGCCTTCACCCGGGATCCGGCCACGGGAGAGAAGCGGTTCTACGGCGAGTGGCTGCCCAACGCCCAGGGTGAGGACGTGGTGGCCGGCACGCGCACGCCCCGCCCCATCAACCGGCCGGCCCAGGAAGCTCCTGACGACGCCTCGCTGGAAGCGGCCATGCCGGCCATCCACGGCCAGCTCCTGGACGTGGCCCGGCGCCTGGAGGAGCACTACAAGGACATGCAGGATCTGGAGTTCACCATCGAGCACGGCAAGCTGTACATCCTGCAGACCCGGTCGGGCAAGCGCACCGGGCTGGCGGCCGTGCGCATCGCGGTGGAGATGGTGGAGGAGGGGCTCATCGAGCGCTCCCAGGCCCTGCAGAACGTGGAGCCGGTTCACCTGGAGCAGCTCCTGGCGCCGGTCTTCCCCCGGGAGGAGCAGGAGAAGGCCAAGGCGGAGGGGCGGGTGGTGGCCAAGGGGCTGCCCGCCGGCCCCGGTGCCGCCTCGGGGCGGGTGGTCCTGTCGGCGGAGAAGGCCGTGGACATGGTGCGCAACAAGGGGGAGAAGGTCCTCCTGGTGCGCGCCGAGACCTCTCCCGAGGACATCGAGGGGATGGAGGTGGCCGAGGGGATCCTGACCACCCGGGGGGGGATGACCTCCCACGCCGCCGTGGTGGCCCGGGGCCGGGGAAAGGCCTGCGTGGTGGGCTGCGGCGAGCTGGTGGTGGATCAGCGCACCAAGCAGGTCCGGGCCGGAGAGCGCGTCATCAAGCAGGGGGACTGGATCTCCATCGACGGCACAACCGGGGAGGTGATCCTGGGCCCCATCCCCACCCGCCCCTCGGAGATCGTGCAGGTCCTGGTGGAGGAGTCGCTGCCGGCTGAGGAGTCACGGACCTACCGCAACTTCGCCCGCCTGCTGGGGTGGGCATCGGAGGTCAAGCGCCTCAAGGTGCGCACCAACGCCGACGAGCCTGGCGATGCCCGGGTGGCCCGCCTGTTCGGTGCCGAGGGGATCGGCCTGTGCCGGACCGAGCACATGTTCTTCGACAGCGAGCGCATCCGCGCGGTGCGGGCCATGATCCTGGCCACAGGGGAGGCCCAGCGGCGCGAGTGTCTGGGCCGGATCCTGCCGCTGCAGCGGGCCGACTTCGAGGCGATCCTGCGGGCCATGGAGGACCTGCCGGTGACCATCCGCCTCCTGGACCCGCCGCTGCACGAGTTTCTCCCCCAGGAGCGCGCCGAGATCGAGGAGCTGGCCGCGGACCTGGGGATCCCGGCCGAGCGGGTGCGGGAGAAGATCGACGGCCTGCGGGAGTTGAACCCCATGCTGGGGCACCGGGGCTGCCGTCTGGGCCTGTCCTACCCGGAGATCTACGAGATCCAGGTGCAGGCCATCTTCGAGGCCGCGTGCAGCCTGAAGAGGGACGGCGTCCGGGTCCTTCCCGAGGTCATGATCCCCCTGGTGGGGACCGCCGAGGAGTTCCGCCGCTCGCGGGAGCAGGTCCTAACCGTGGCCGAGCAGGTCATGGAGGCGGCCGGCGTCAGGGTGGACTTCCTGGTGGGCACCATGATCGAGATCCCCCGGGCCTGTCTGGTGGCCGGAGAGATCGCCCGGGACGCCGAGTTCTTCTCCTTCGGGACCAACGACCTGACCCAGATGGGGTTCGGCTTCTCCAGGGACGACGTGGGCAGCTTCCTGCCGTTCTACATCGAGGCGGGGATCCTACCGGCGGACCCGTTCCAGAGCCTGGACCAGGAGGGGATCGGCCAGCTGGTCACGCTGGCCCTGGAGCGGGGACGCGCCGCCCGGCCCGACCTGAAGGTGGGGATCTGCGGCGAGCACGGCGGCGACCCGGCCTCGGTGGAGTTCTTCCACCGGGCGGGGCTGGACTACGTCTCGTGCTCTCCCTACCGGGTGCCGGTGGCGAGGCTGGCTGCGGCGCGCATGGCGCTGGCCGACGCCGCCGGGGCCGACGAGCCGCTGGGCGACCGGTAGGATCCAGGCCGAGACCGCCGGCCTGGGGAGCCGCCCCCCGGCGGAGCGCCGGGTGTCAGCCGCGGGCGCGGGCCAGGGCCCGGGTCAGGCGGGACTTGGTCCGGTCGGCGGCGTTGCGGTGAATGACCCCCAGGTGGACCGAGCGGTCCACCAGCGACAGGGTCGGCGTGAGCAGCGCCTCGGCCTCCTCCCGGTTGCCGGCCTCGGTGGCCTGGCGGAGCTTCTTCACCTGGGACCGCAGGCGGGTGATGTTGCGCCGGTTGACCTGGCGGTTCTTCTCGGCCTGGCGGGCCGCCTTGGCGGCTGACTTGTGTGTGGCCATGCTGCGTGGATCTCCTGTGGGTCGTGTCCCGTCCCGGGTGGGAGGGATCAAATCCTGGGAAACCGGCAGTTTAGCCCCGGCACCCCGGCCTGTCAAGAAGCGGCGGCGCGCTCCCTGGCAGGAGGGCGCCGCCAGCCCGCCGCACGGCCCAGGGCCGCGGCGAAGGCCAGGCGCATGTCGTCGAACAGCGTGTAGAACACCGGGACCACCAGCAGGGTGAGGAGGGTGGCGGTGCTCATGCCGCCGATGAGGGCCAGGCTGAAGCTGGTGTAGCTGATGCCGATGCTGCCCCTCCCGGCCAGGGCCAGCGGGACCAGCCCGCCCACGGTGGTGATGGCGGTCATCATGATGGGGCGGAACCGGCGCTCGGCGGCCACCAGGAGCGCCTCGGTCCGGGCGTGGCCGGCAGCCCGCAGGCGGTTGACGTAGTCGATGAGGACGATGCCGTTGTTCACCACCACGCCGATGAGCAGGACGATCCCCACTGCCCCCAGGAAGTCGATATCCCTCCCGGCGGCCAGGTGGATCCAGATGACGCCGATGGAGGCCAGGGGGATGGTCAGGATGATGGACAGGGGCAGGATGAAGCTCTCGAACAGGAACCCCATGAGCAGGTAGATGAAGACCACCGACAGGAGGCCCGCGAACTGGATCCCGGCCAGGTCCTCGTTGAACTGGTTCTGACCCTCGCCGGTGCCGAAGGAGATCCCCTCGGGGAGGTCCAGGGAGGCGGTCAGGGCCGTCAGCCGCTCCCGGGTCTCCTTCTCGCGCCCCTCCTCCAGCTCCAGGGTGATGGTCCTGGCGATGCGCTTGTCCCGGCGCATGATCCCCTCGGGGACGCTGAGCATGCGCACGTCGGCCACCGCCGACAGGGGCAGGAAGCTCCCGTCGTCGCCGGCGGGGACGCGCATGCTGAGCAGCTCGTCGAGCCCCTCCCGGTCCGACTCCTGGAACCGCACCCGCACGGGAACCTCCCGGCCGCCGTCCAGGTAGCGGGGGAGGGGCACGCCGCGCAGGGCGTACCCCACCACGCCGGCCACCACCGTGGGGCTGACGCCGGTGCGCTGCGCCCGATCACGGTCCAGCACCAGCCCCAGCTCGTTGGGGGTCGTCTCGCTGGACTGGCGCACGCCCAGCACGCCGTCCATCTGCACGAACAGGTCCTCCAGCCCCCGGGCCATCTGCTCCAGCAGCTCGTGGTCCTCGCCGTTGAGCACCACCACGTGGACCCCCTCGCCGCGGGCCTCCTGGGCCTGGTTCTCCGAGCCGGTGTACACCTTCACGCCGGGCTTGGGCGGCAGCAGCTCCTTGACCTTCTCGG
>JBFGDW010000066.1:0-13145 GCA_041580435.1 Candidatus Polarisedimenticolia bacterium
CTGCTGGCGGCCACCGTGGCCCTCAGCCGCTGGGTCCCCCGCCATCCCCGCTGGCGGCCGGTGGTCATCGCCCTCAACCTGCTGGTGTCGGTCCGCTACCTCTGGTGGCGGGGCACCGAGACCCTCAACTGGGCCGACGGCATGTCCATCGCCGTGAGCCTGACGGTCTACCTGGCGGAGATCTACGGCTTCCTGGTGGTCCTGCACCACTATGCCATCGCCACCCGGGCCACCGACCGGCAGGCGGCCCCCCCCGGTCCGGCCTACGCCCCGCCGGTGGACGTCTTCGTCGCCACCTACAACGAGGGGACCGACATCCTCTACCGCACCCTGGTGGGCTGCCTGGCCCTGGACTACCCCGACAAGCGAATCCATGTCCTGGACGACGGCTGCCGGCCCGAGGTGGAGGACCTCTGCCGGCGGCTGGGAGTGAGCTACCTGCCCCGCCAGGACAACGCCGGGGCCAAGGCCGGCAACCTCAATCACGGGCTCGGCCACTCCTCCGCCGAGCTGGTGGTGACCTTCGACGCCGACCACGTCCCCGTTCGCAGCTTCCTGGCCGAGACGGTGGGTTTCTTCCGGGACCGGGAGGTGGCCCAGGTGCAGACGGCGCACCACTTCTACAACCCGGACCTGTTCCAGGACCGCCTGCGGATCCGGGAGTACATCGCCAACGAGCAGGACATGTTCTACCACGTGGTGCAGCCGGGCCGGGACGTGTACAACTCCAGCTTCTACTGCGGCTCGGGGGCGGTCTTCCGGCGCAAGGCGCTGGAGGAGATCGGCGGCTTCCCGGCCACCACCGTCACCGAGGACCTGCACACCTCCATGCTCCTGCACGGCAGGGGGTGGAAGTCGGTCTACGTCAACAAGGACCTGTCGGCGGGCCTCGCGCCCGAGTCGTACGCCGCCTACCTCACCCAGCGCAAGCGCTGGGCCCGGGGAACCTTCCAGGTCATGCTCTCCCGGGGCGGCCTCTTCCTGCCGGGCCTGAGCCTCATGCAGCGCATCAACTACTTCGCCACCCTCTGGTACTGGCTGTACGGCTTCCCCCGGGTTGTCTACCTCATCGCCCCGCTCCTGTTCCTGCTGGCCGGCCTGCACCCGCTCATCGTGCGGGACCTGGCCGACCTCCTCACCTACTACCTCCCCCACCTGGCGGTGTCCATCGTGGCGTTCCAGCTGGTCAACAAGGGGATGCGTCGGATCTTCTGGTCCGACGTGTACGAGTCGTCCATCTCGGTGCAGGTGGCCCTCACCGCTCTGGCCTTCCCCTTCACGGCGCGCACGGTGCGCTTCGCCGTCACCCCCAAGGGGCGCGCCTCCCAGGGCGCCCCGGCCCACCGGCTGGCGTGGCCGGTGGCGGCGCTGGCCGCGTTGGGGGCGCTGGGACTGGTGGTGGGGCTCGTGCGCCTGGCCAGCGGCGGGACCGAGCAGGACGGCCTTCTCATCAACACGGTGTGGGCCGGCTACAACCTGGTGGTCCTGGCCATGGGCCTGCTCCTGCTGCGGGGCATTCCCCAGCGCCGGGGAGCCGTGCGGGTGCCCCGCCGGTTCCCCTGCCTCCTGTCCTGGAACGGCACCCGCGTGGAGGCGGAGACCAGGGACCTGTCCGAGACCGGGGTCTCGTTCATCCTGTCGCCGGCCCTGCCGCTCCCGGAGCGCATGGACGTGACCCTCACCGGGGCCGATGGCCGCCGCACCGTGCTGCGCGGGCGCCTGGTGCGCTGCGACGTGGATGCCCGGGGCCGCCTTTCGGCCGCCGTGGACGTGGTGGAGCGCACCGAGGAGCAGCACCGCAGCCTGGTGGAGCTCATGTTCTCCGAGCCGGCCTCCTGGAGCGGACCCCACGGTCTCACCATGGGGGCGCCCGAGCACCTGGCGCGCATCCTGCGCTCGGTGGCGGCCATCTTCTCCCGGGAGCAGGTGCTGCGCCGGCTCGCCCCCCGCTTCCGGTGCAACCTCCCGGCGACGCTGCGCGCCGCCGACGGCCGGGAAACGACCTTGCAGGCGGTGGACATCAGCGACGGCGGCGCCGCCCTGCGCCTGCCGCCCGGCCGCCCCGTCCCCTCGCCGGAGCGCTTCCAGCTCACCCTGGCCTGGAACGAGATGGAGCAGACGACGCTCTCGGCCCGGGTGCGGGACGTGCGCCGGGGCCCCGCCGGCGAGAAGATCCTCGGCGTGGTCTTCGAGGAGCCTGACGCCCAGCAGCGCGCCGACCTGCGCAAGCATCTGTACCGGGAGCCGGCGGCCCCGGCGCCCACCCGCAGCGTGGCCTCATGATCACCCGGCCTCTCCTGGCCCTGTTCCTGGCCGCCGGCCTTCTCGCCCCCGCCGCGGGCCCCGTGCAGGCCGCCGTCAGCAGCGCCGCGCCGGCGCAGAGGCTGGAGGAGGCCCGGCGTCTCACCTGGCAGCGGGACACCCGCGCCGCCGGCGTCGCGGCCCTGCGCCAGCTCCACCAGGCCCACCCGGCCGACGGGGACGTCACCGAGGCGCTGGCCGACGTGCTCACCTGGGACGACGCCACCCGCCCCGAGGGGATCCGGATGCTGCGGGAGCTGCTGGCGGCCGACCCCCAACGGCAGGGCGCCCGCCTGAAGCTGGCCGAGGTCCTCTCCTGGAGCCGGGAGGGACGCGGCGAGGCGGAGGCGCTCTACCGCAGCGCCCTGGAGAGGGACCCCGGGTCGGTCCCGGCGCGCGTGGGCCTGGCGCGGCTGCTGTCGTGGCAGGGGGACCTGGGAGGCTCGCGGATGCTCTACGAGGAGGCCCTGGCCCGGGAGCCGGGGGATCCGGCGGCCCGCCTGGGCCTGGCCGAGGTGCAGCGCTGGTCGGGACGCTCCCGGGCCTCCCTGCGCACCCTGGCCAGCCTCCCTGGCGAGGAGGCACGGGGGCCGGGCGCGCTGCGGCGCGAAGCCGAGGCGTACCGGGATCTGGACCGGCCGGCCCGCGCCCTGGCCGGCTACGAGGCGCTGCTGGCGCTGGATCCGTCCGACGAGCAGGCCGGACGGGAGGCCGAGCGGCTGCGCCGCCGCCTGCGCCCGCGCCTGGAGATGGGCCTGGCCGGCAGCACCGAGTCAGGCGATCCCCTCACCAGCAAGCTGCGCACCCTGGGGGTGCCCGTGGTTTTCTCCTGGTACCCCCAGGGGGACCTGCAGGTGAAGCTGCGAACCGGTGCGACCGTCTACGACAACCGCCGGGGCTCGACCCTGGGGCGCACCCTGGGCGCCGGGCTGGAGACGCCCGCAGGCAACCGGGTGCGCCTGCGCCTGGACCTGGACGGCCACGACTTCGAGGACGGCGGCGAGGAGTTCACCGGCCGCGCCGAGGTGCAGGTGGCGCCCCTGGACCGGCTGCAGCTTCGCGCCGGGGTGGCGCGCGACCTGCTTCTGGACTCCCGCCTGTCGGCGGCCGGGGAGGAGATCGGCGGGGTCCGCTACGGGCCGGTGACCGAGCGGGAGGCGTTCGTGGGGATCGGTGTGCGGCCCGGCCGGGCCTGGGACGTCTCCCTCAGGGTGGGGCGCGGCAGGCTGGAGGGGGATGCCCTCGCCGACAATCACCGGGAGACGGCCTTCCTGGGCGCCGGGCGCACCTTCCGGCGCGGGAACCTCCGCCTGCGCCCGGGGTACAGCCTGACCTGGCTGGCCTACGACCTGGACCTGGGCGGCTTTCCGCCGGCGGCCCTGGCGGGCGACGGGCTGGCGAGCCGCGGCGCCGGCGGCTACTTCTCCCCCTTCCGCTTCCTCAACCAGATGCTGCGCCTGGACGCGGCGCTCTCCCGGGGTGATGGCTGGGACCTGTACGCCGGCGGCGGCGTGGGCCGCCAGCAGGTGGAGGACGTGGGCTCCCCCGACTTCGACCGCACCGACCTGTCGTCCGATGTCTACCTGGGCGCCCGCTGGCGACTGGGCGCGAGCTGGGAGATCCGCGGCGAGGTCAGCCGCCAGGACGTGGCCGCCGCCTTCGACCGCACCCGGGCCGGGATCTTCCTCGTCCGGCTCTTCTGAGGAGCGTCAGCCTCCCAGCAGGGTGAACAGGAAATAGAAGATCGTCTTGAACACGAGGCGGAAGTGCTGAGTGAAGTCCAGCGCCACCACGAACAGGAGCGGGTACATGACGGCGGGGCGGCGCGCGAACAGTCCCACCACCCCGTCCAGGGCGTAGGCCGCCCGCCCCGCCTGGCTCATGGCCAGCCCGGCCAGGCCGCCTCCCAGCAGCGCGCCGGCCACCATGTCCGACGGGTAGTGGAAACCCACCGCCACCCGGGCGGTGGAGAACAGCACCGCCAGGGCCAGGCCGGCCATGCCGGCCCGCGCCCCCCAGGAGAACAGCCCCACCGCCAGGGCGAAGAAGAGTGCCGCGTGGTCCGAGGGGAAGGCGCCGAACCCCGTCATCCCGTCCACCAGCGCCGCCCAGCGATCCGCCTCCATGGGCACCGCCAGCTCCTCCCTCCCCAGGGGACGGGGAAAGCGCGTGGCGAAGGCGATGAGCCGGGTGCAGATGAACGACGCCCCCACCGCCAGCGCCAGCATGACGCACCGGCGCCGGGACGCCAGCAGCCCCTCCCGCCGGGGCGCCAGGCCGGCGGCCAGGACCGGCCCGGCGGCGGCCGGCCCCTCGGGATCGGTCCACCACAGGGCCAGGAGCACCGCCACGCAGGCCACCAGGGGAAGCGCCCCGCACAGGAGCAGAAGCCCCTCGAAGAGGGCCTGGTGAGAGCCGGCCAGGCCGTTGATCAGGTGCAGGAGCTGTCGGTCCAGCGGGAACATGGCGCCTCCAGGGACAGGATCGGTCCCCGGAGAGCGCAGGTCAAGGAATTGACCTCCGCCGCCGCCACGGGAGAGAATGCCCCACCTGTCTCCACCCTGTCCATCCACCAGGAGCCAAGATCATGAAGGTCAGCGAGATCATGACCGCACCGGTCATCACCGTCCCGGCCAGCGCCAGCCTGGCCGACCTGCTCGAGCTTCTCAAGGAGAAGAACGTTACCGGCGTGCCCGTGGTGGACGAGGGGGACCGGCTGGCGGGGATCGTCTCCCGCCACGACATCGTCCTGGAGGAGCTGCGCACCATCAAGGGAAGCTCCAGCGCGCGCAGCAGCCTGGATCAGATCCTCAATGGCGGCTTCGTCACCGTCAGCGCCGATGGCCTGCAGAGCCACAGCAAGCCGGTGCGGGAGATCATGACGCCGGCCAGCGAGGTGCTCACCTGCCGCAAGGACACCCCCCTGGCCGAGGCCTGCGCCCTCATGGCCGACAACGGCGTGCACCGGCTGCCGGTTCTCAATGGCCGGCGACTGGTGGGGATCCTCACCACCACCGACGTGGTACGGGCGGTGGCCCGGGGTAAGATCTAGGACGCCGGCCCGGTCCGCTCCCCCGCTGCCACGGCCGCGTCGCCGCCGCCACCCGCCGCCTGGCGCATCCGCTCCAGGAACGCCTCCGGTCCCACGAATCCCACCAGGCGCAGATCGCGCCGCTCCCGGCCCGCCGCATCCAGGAAGACGATGGTGGGAGGGCCGAAGATGTCGTATTCCCGGATGAGGTCGCGCACCTGGGGAGAGGAGGTGCGGGTGAGGTCCGCCTGCAGGGTGACGAACTCCCGCGCCGCCTCCACCACCGCCGGCTGGTTGAACACCTTGTGCTCGTACTCGCGGCAGGGAACGCACCAATCGGCGGTGAAGTCGATGAGCACCGGCCGGCCGGCGGCGCGGGCCGCCTCCAGGGCCTCGGGGCTGTAGCGCGCGAAGGGAATGCCCTCGTGGGAGCCGGGGAGGGTCCAGACCGGACCCGGGATGGAGCGCAGCGGCCCGGTCAGCCACCGGGCCGGGAGCAACGGCTGGATCAGCGCCGCCAGGGCCAGGACGGCCAGCACCCGGCGCGCCTGGTCCAGCCAGGGGGTGCGCCGCGGCTCCAGGAACAGGAGCCAGAGGGCACTCAGCAGGAGCGAGGCAGGCAGCAGCAGATCGCCGGCGGTGCCCGGAACCGCCTGGCCCAGGAAGTAGGCGGCCATCACCAGCAGCACCAGCCCGAAGATCCGCTTCACCCCCTCCATCCACTCCCCTGCCCGGGGAAGCGCCTCCAGGCCGCCGGAGAACGCCCCCAGGAACAGGTAGGGCGTCCCCAGCCCCAGGGAGAGGACGAAGAACTTGGCCACTCCCAGGACCGGGTCGGCCTCCCTCGCCACCGTGGCCAGCAGCGCCACCACGAAGGGGCCGATGCACGGCGCCGCCACCAGCCCCACCACCAGCCCCATGAACAGGGCGCCGGCGGGGCCGCGCCGGGACGAGAGGCCCGAGACGCCGGGCAGGCGGAACTCGTAGACGCCGAACTGGGACAGGGACAGGGCCACCAGCACCAGGGCCACGAACCCCAGCACCCACGGGCTCTGCAGGGCGGCGCCGAACAGGCCGCCGGTGAGAGCGGCGAACGCCCCCAGCGCCGAGTAGGTCACCGACATCCCCAGCACGTAAAGGGACGACAGGCCCAACGTCCCCAGCGGCGAGCGCCCCGTCTGCCCGCCGAAGAAGGCGATGGTGATGGGGATGAGCGGGAAGACGCAGGGTGTCAGGTTCAGGGCCAGGCCGCCCAGGTAGATGAGGCCGAACACCAGCAGGGAGGCCCCGGCCACGTTCCCCTCGCCGCCGGGGACCGCGCTGGCCGGCGCCGCCGGCGTCTCCTCCAGGGAATCGAAGACCTCCGGGTGCACCGGGCGGACGGCCTCGGCGGGATCGGCCACCTCGAGCTCCACGGCGAACGGGACCCTCGCCGGCGGCAGGCAGATGCGATCGTTGCAGGCCTGGTAGGCCAGGTGCCCGCGCACAGGCCGCGGGCCGGCCGGCGTGCCCGCCGCCACCTCCAGCGGCACCACCACGGCAAAGCGCCCCTCGTACACCTTCAGGGCCTGCCCGGCGAACTCGAACATGACCATCTCCCCCTCGGGGTAGCGCGCCTCGCCCCAGGCCACCCCCGCCAGCGGGGCTAGCTCCAGCTCGGTGGGGATCAGGTAGTCCTCGCTGGGAAGGTGGGCGTTGACGTGCCAGCCGGGGAGGATGTCGCCGGTCACCGCCAGCAGCGCGCTGCCGCCGGGGTGCACGCCGCTCAGGGAGAGGTAGGCGGCTGGCGCCACGATCTCGTCGGGGGCCGGGAGTCGGTCGTCCGACGAGGTGCCCGTGGCCACGGCCGGGATGGGGAGCAGCAGGCAGCCCAGGGTCAGGAACGCTCGGAAAGGTCGCATCAGGACGGGCCTCCTGTCTGTCAACAGCCGGGAACGGGTCATTATTGCCCCTGGCAGCGCGCGGGTTCAAGGGACGCCCAGGCCGCCGCCGCCGGCTTGCCGGGAGTCCAGGGACGGCCTAGATTGTGCTGCGCCATGGAGATCGCCGCCGTGTCCGCGCATCCGACCGCCCGCCGAGCTGCCCCTGTCAGGTGGCTCCCGGGACTCATCCTCGCGACCTGGGCCCTCGCCGCCGGGGCCGCCGTTGGCCCGCTCCCAGCCACCGACGCCGAGCTGGCCGCGGCGGTGCGCGAGGCGCTCTCGCGCGACCCCGCCCTGGGGCGGCTGGGGCTGCAGGTGGAGGCGACGGATGGGACCATACGGCTGGAGGGGAACACGCCCACCCTGGCCCTGCGCCGGGAGGCGGTCCGCCTGACCGCCGCCGAGCGGGGCGTGCTGGCGGTGGAGGACCTGCTGAGCCTCCCCCAGGGGCCGGCGGACCGCACCGTCGCCTTGCGCGTGGCCAACCGGCTCTCCCCCTACGCCGATCTTCGATCTCCCGTTCTGGAGACCACCGTGGAGGAGGGGCGGGTGCGCGTCCTCGGCCGCGTGGGGACCGTTGGACGCCTCCTGTTCCTGGACAAGCTGGTGGCCAGCGTGGAAGGAGTGGCCGCCATCGATCTGTCCGGTGTGGAGGTGGAGTCGTTCGCCACCGCCTCCCGTGACGACGCGCGCATCCAGGAGGCGGTCTTCTCCCTCATCCGCAACCCTCTCGTCTTCCCGGTGGCCGGCCGGGTGGAGGTGGCGGTGGCCGGCGGCGACGTGACTCTCACCGGGACGGTGCCGCGGCTCATCGACCGGATGGAGGCGGAGATGGTGGCGTGGCTGGTGGGCGGGGTCACCGGCGTTGCCAACGAGATCCAGGTGGATCCCGGTCTCGGCCGGAACCGGGTGCGCGAGCCCGGGCCGTGACGTTGACGCCCCCCCACCCGGCGTGGTTCCCTCTGTGCGACTTCAACCTCACCGTGGAGGGCACGTGGGCGAGACCGGTTCAGCCAGGCTGCTCGGGGGACGGCTCGCCGTCGTTGCGCTGATCCTTGCGGCGGGGGTCGGGGGAGCGCGTGCGGGCACCTCCATCAGCGGCCAGGTGCTCGGGCCGGCGGGGGTCACCCCCATTCCCCAGGCCCAGGTGACCTTCTACAACCTGGCCACCGGGATGACCTACCGCTCCGACCCGGCTGGCCCGGAGGGGCGCTACGCCCTGGCCGATCTGGCTCCTGGCCGCTACGACGTGGCGGTGGAGACCCCGCGTGGACTGTGGCTGGTGGACCGCCCCATCACCCTCCACGAGGGGGAGGTGCGGACCTTCTCTTTCGCGCTGCGCGAGCGTGCCTACTGGGAGGGGGCCGACGCCCCCACCCCGCGCTCCACCCCTCTGGGGGACAACGTGGTGGGCACGGCGGTGATCCTCGAGGAGGAGAGGAACCGCGGCGCGCCTCCCGGCCGGGCCCGGAAGCTCGCCCTCATCGGCACCGCCTCGGGGGTCGGGATCCTGGCCCTGGCGCTGCTGGCCGGGGACGACGACGAGAATCCCCAGGCCAGCCCCTCCGCCCCCTAGCACGGCGGGGCCGGGACCCGAGGGGCCAGGGCACCCGGCGGCTAGACCTGGCGGGTGTGACGGAAGGCGGTGAGGATCTCCGCCGCCCGCGAGGTCTCCACCTCGACCCAGTTCCGGTACACCTTGCTCCGCTCGGGGCTCAGGATGTAGCGCCCCTCGCCATACTGGAAGGGCACGTAGCGCGGGGTCTCCCCCGTGCGGCCTTCCCGCGTCCTGCTCGCGCGCGTCGCCATGGGCAGTCCTCCCTCCGCATGGAGACTCAGCAAGCCCCGGGCCACCCTCATGCAGCCGCCCTCTCCGGCCCATGCGCCGGTGAGCGGGGGCGGGAAAGACCGCGGCAGGAGCCGGTTCCCGCCGGCAGCGCCCCGTCCCGGAGCGGGGGCGACGGGTGGATGGGCGCCCGGGCAGGGATCGGTCATTCTGACCGGATGGCGCTCCACGACCGGCCATGTTGACCGACCGGGCCTGCTCCCCTACCATCCGTCCGTGCCCATGGAGATCCTCGTCGCCCACACCCAGGAGGCGGTCCGCCGCCAGCTGGGCGATCTCCTGGCGCCACACGGCGGCCTGTTGCGGGGTGCCGCCAGCCAGGAGGAGCTGCTCATCGCCCTGCGCCGTCACACGCCGGCGCTGCTCCTGCTGGACCTGCACCTGCCGGGCGCGCCGGCCCTGGACCTGCTTCTGGCCCTGCGGGAGCGGCACCCCGGGCTGCCGGTGGTGGTCCTGGCCCGGGAGGAGGACCAGGCGACCACCGCCCAGGCCCTCCTCCTGGGGGCCGCCGACGCCCTGCGCCTGCCCCCGGACCCCCACGAGGTGGCCGGCCGCATTGGCCGGCTGCTCCGGTCCGCGGGACCGCGCCGGTCCACCGCCCCACGGCCCCCCGCCGGCCCGGACCCCTCCACCTCGTCCCGGCGGCGCTTCGTCTGCCGGTCGGCGGCCATGCGCCAGGCGGTGGCCCTCCTGGACCGGATCGCCCCGTCCCGGAGCACCGTCCTGCTGCTGGGGGAAAGCGGCGTCGGCAAGGAGCTGTTCGCCCGGGCCATCCACTACAACAGCCCGCGCCGGAAGGGGCCCTGGGTCCCTCTCAACTGCTCGGCCATGCCCACCACCCTCATCGAATCGGAGCTGTTCGGCCACGAGCGGGGCGCCTTCACCGGGGCGGTGGAGCGCACCCGGGGGAAGTTCGAGCAGGCCCACACCGGGACCATCTTCCTGGACGAGGTGGGTGAGATGAGCCTGGAGGCCCAGGCGAAGCTGCTGCGCGTCCTGGAGGAGCGTGAGGTCATCCGGGTGGGCGGCCACGGCGCCATCCCGGTGGATGTGCGGCTGCTGGCCGCCACCAACAGCGACCTGGAGGCTCGGATCGCCCAGGGGGCCTTCCGCGATGATCTCTATCATCGCCTCAACGTCATCCTCCTCCAGATCCCTCCCCTGCGCCAGCGCCGCGAGGACCTCCCCGAGCTGCTGGCCGGGTTCGTGGAGGCCTCCGTGCGGTCCAACGGCGTACCGCCCCGCCGTGTCCACCCAGAGGTCGTGCCGATCCTCCAGGCCTACCCATGGCCCGGCAACGTGCGCGAGCTCAAGAACCTGGTGGAGAGCCTGGTGCTCATGGCGCCGGGTGATGAGATCACGCCGGCGGATCTACCGGCGCGCTTCCGGCGCCGGGAGCCAGATCTGGCAGAGGATGGCGCCCTGCGCCCCGGGGTCTCCCTGCAGGCGGCGGAGCGCGAGCTCATCCGCCGCACCCTGGCCCATGTGGACGGACACCGGCAGCGGGCAGCGGCGTTGCTTGGAATCGGGGTGCGGACGCTGCAGCGGAAGATCGGACGCTACGGACTGCGCTGAGCCCCCGCAGGGCGTCAGGCCCGGTCCTCCACCCCCGCCACCGCCAGGAAGGTGCTGGCCACCTCCTCCAGGCGGAACGGCTTGCGCAGCAGGGTGCTGCCCGACTCCTTGAGGAAGCGGCTCAGCTCGGCGTCGTCCAGATCGCCGGTGGTGAACACCACGCGCCGGGCCAGCTCGGGTCGGCGCTCGGTGACCGCCTCGTAGAGGCGGCGGCCATCCATGTGGGGCATCTTGAGATCGATGAGCATGGCCTGGAACTCCCCCTCGCCGAGCCGCTCCAGCGCCTGCACGCCGTTGGCAGCGCGCTCCACGTGGAAACCCGAATCGGTGAGGACGTCCTCCACAAGGTCCAGGATCACCGGCTCGTCGTCCACGATGAGCACCGCCGGCCGGCGCGGCTCCCCATCCGCCTGGCGCCCGGACGGCGCCCGGTGGTGCACCTCCTCGCTGGCGGCCAGGGGCAGCTCGATCCGCATCCGGGTGCCCGGATCCGCCGCCAGCGCCTCGATGTGGCCGCCGTGCTCCTCCACGATGCCGTAGGAGACCGCCAGCCCCAGGCCCGTGGCCCCCTCGGGGCGGTGTGTGGTGAAGAACGGCTCGAAGATACGGTCGCGGATCTCGGCCGGGATCCCCGTGCCCCGGTCCTCCACCTCCAGGACGACTCTTCCCGGAGCCTCGGCCGTGCGCACGGTGACCACCCGGCGCGCGTGGGGCACTGACGCCACCGCCTGGAGGGCATTGGCCAGGAGGTTCCCCAGCACCTGCTCCATCTGCACCACGTCGAACAGGCCGTGAGGCAGGCCGGAGCCCAGCTCCTGCACCAGGCGAACTCCCGCCTTCTCCGCCGCCACCGCCTGGGCCGCCAGGTTGCCCTGCACCAGCGCGTTGAGGTCGTGGGGTCGGCGGTAGGAGTGCCGCTTCCGCGCGAAGCACAGCAGGTTCTCCACCACCCGCCGGCAGCGCTGGGCCTCGTGGTGGAGCCGCTTGAGGCGCGCCCGGGTCCGCTCGTCGGGCGCCAGCTCCAGCAGCAGGTCGGCGTAGCCGATGACACCGGTAAGGGGGTTGTTGAGCTCGTGAGCGATGCCCGAGACGATCTCACCCAAGGACGACATGCGCTCCGCCGCCCGCACCTTTTCCTCGAGCTCCCGGCGCTCGGCCTCGATGCGCTCCTCGCCGGTGACGTCGGCCAGCAGGATGAAACGCTCGCGCCGCTGCGGCCCGGGAGCGGGGCGGCGGACCCGCGCCTCCAGGGTGCGGTCGCAGGCGCTCAGGCGCCGGATGCGGCCTGGCTCCGGCGAGGATAGCAGCGCCCGGACTTCCTTCTCGTCCAGCCCCAGGATCTCGCTGACCGGGCGGTTCATGACACCGGCCTCGCTCACCCCCAGCATGCGCAGGGCGGCGGCGTTGGCCTCCATCACCCGCCCCTCCTCGTCCACCTGGATGACGCCCTCGTTGAGGGATCCCAGCAGGGCATCCCGGGAGCGGCGCTCCTCCAGCAGCTCGCTGACCACCTCGCGCCGGTGCATGGCGTCGAAGCCGCGCATGGGGGTCTGCAGGCGGCCGGCCAGGAGCTCTTCCAGGGTCGACACCAGGTGCTCGAGCATGGGCTCGGCCTGCATCTTGGCCACGTAGGCGTCGGCGCCGATCCCCCGGGGGTCGTCGATCTCGTCCTCCCGCAGCCCCGACAGGATCACAACGGGGATGTGGGCGGTCTCCGGGTTGGCCTTGATCTGACGGCAGGCCCGGGCGCCGTTCACCTTGGGCATCACCAGGTCCAGGACCACGGCGTCGGCGGGCTCCTCCCCCAGGGCCTGGAGGGCCTCCAGCCCATCCCCCACCGTGCGGACCTGGTGACCGCGCTCCACGAGGGCCTCGGCCAGGAGGTCGCGGTAGAAGGGGCTGTTGTCAGCGACGAGCAGGCGGGCCATGGCGCTCCGGGTGAGCCGAGGGCTGGCTACGGGCCAAATCTATGGCCCACAGGCGGAAATGCAACATGCGGCGGGCGCGGCCGGGCGGCGCCGGTCCTCGTGGCCCAAGGCCCCTCCTGGCAAGGGTTTGCGAGGAGGATTCCAGCGCCCCTTCTGGCGCCGGAGGCCGCCTGGGGGCGGATTTTCCCTTGACACACCCCAGGGCTGATGGTAAATGTCTGTTGCCAATTCACGCTGGCTTTGCGATCTCCTGTATACTGACGCGTCGACACGAGACCAGACACTAGGGGGAAAAGACTCTGATGAAGAAGCCCTACGAGAAGCCGAGGATTGTCTACTCCGAAAAGATGGAAGCGCGCGCGGTTGCCTGCGCCAAGGCCGATAGTGCCTCCTGCGCCCAGGGACCGGTCACTTCCTAGCTTTCTAGCCGTCTTCTTCAGCAACGCAAAGCTGGCAGATCACAGGACCCCTCTCCAGAGGGGTCCTGTTTTTTTGCGTCCCGGAGTCCCCGTCAGGGGGTCAGGCGGCCCAGCCGCTCGAGC
>JBFGDW010000067.1:0-13130 GCA_041580435.1 Candidatus Polarisedimenticolia bacterium
CGTCCTCCACAGGTGCCGGGGCAGCCGCGACCACACGGCGGTGGCGGACGCGGCCTCCGCACAGGAGCGCCCCGTCGCCGGGCGGGGAGGCGGCGTCGTAACCCCACGCCTCCAGGGCCTCCAGCCAGGGGCTGCGGGAGCGGCCGGGACCGGCCAGGAGGATCAGGCGCTCCCGGGCGCGGGTCAGGGCGACGTACAGGACGCGTTGCTCCTCCGCCGCTTCATGGCGCCGCTGCTCACGCTCCAGCCAGATCCGCGCGCTGTTGCACAGATCGCCGCAGCGCACGGCCAGGTGCGCGCGGCCGTCTGGCAGGCGGGCCACGTCCACGGCCGTGGCTCCTGGCCGGCTCCGTGCGGACTCGCGCGCCAGGTCGGGAAGGATGACCACCCGGTTCTCCAGGCCCTTGGCCTTGTGGATGGTCAGGACGCGCACCGCGTCCATCTGCTCGTCGGCCAGCGGCGAGTCGGCCTCCACCGCGGCGGGCGTGACGTCGGCGGCCAGGGTCTCCAGGACCTGCCAGAGCGGCAGGCCGAGGTCCCGGACCAGGGAGGCGGCGGCATCCACGAGCTGCAGCAGGTTGGCCGCCCGCTGCGGTCCCTCGAAGGCCGCCGCCTCGATGGCGAGCAGGCCCGACAGGTGCAGGACGCGCCGGATGCGGGCATCGTCGGGAAGATGGCACGTGGCGTGGTGGAGATGGCGAAGCTCCGCCAGGACCGCGGCCAGGTGCGGCAGCTCCTCCAGTCCGTCCGTCCCCGCGCGCCGCCAGCTCCAGGGCCGCCCGATGGCGGCGAAGGCCGCCAGCTCCGCGTCGGGCACGCCTCCGCCAGGGGAGCGCAGGAAGGCCAGCAGCGCCACCGGATCCTCAGGCCGCGCCAGGGTGCGGAGGAGCGCCAGCAGGTGCTCCACCTCGGGCCGGGTCATGAACTCCTTGCCCCCGTCCACGACGAAGGGGATGCGGTGGCGCCGCAGGGCCCGGGCCACGTGGGACAGGTGGGTGAAGGCCCGCAGCAGGATCGAGATCTCTCCCCAGCGCAGGCGCGGGTCCCGGCGGTGGCCGCCGCCCACCAGCGCCGTGATCTCCCGCGCCAGGACCTCCGCCTCGGCGCGGCGGCGCGCCTCGGCGCCTGCAGCGGGACCTGGGTCCACGCTCCAGATCTCCACCCTGGCCTCTCCGGCGGCATCCCGCACCGCGTCGATGGGAACGTAGGGAGGCTGGTAGGCGCTGTCAGGCCAGGCTCCAGCCGGCGTGAACAGCTCGTTGACGGCCTGCAGGATCTCGGGCCGGCTGCGGAAGTTGGACGTCAGGTTCAGCACCTCGCCGCCGGCAGACCGCACTCGCTCCACGGTGCGCCTGAAGGCGGTGGTGTCGGCACCGCGAAAGCGGTAGATGGACTGCTTGGCATCGCCCACGATGAACAGGCGGCCGGCGCCCAGCTGGGCGCGAAGGGGATCGTCGGCGCAGCGTCCCGGGGCTTCCGCCAGGAGCAGCACGATGTCGTACTGCACCGGGTCGGTGTCCTGGAACTCGTCCACCAGGAGCAGGCGCAGGCGCTGCTTGACGGCCTCCCGCACTTCTGGGTGGTGCAGGAGCAGATCCCGGGTGAGGGCCAGGAGGGCGTCGAACTCCAGCCAGCCCCGGGCCAAGGCCGTCTCGCGAACATTCAGCGCGAAGCCCGTGAGGGCGTCCACCAGATCCCCGGCCAGGGGGTCGTCGGCCTCCAGCAGGGCGGACAGCAGCCCCCGGGCATCGCGATCCACCTGCTCGAGGCGCGCGCCGAGCTCCGCTCCGGTCCTCTTCCCGCCGCTTAGGGCCGCGCCCTTGCGCAGCCGTTCCGCCAGGTCGGGAAGCTGGGCCAGGGCCTCCCGCAGGCCGGCCGCACCATCCCGGGCCAGGGCCTCCAGGGCCTGGTGGAACGCCTCCAGGGTCCGCCTGTGCAGCGGGGTGAGGCGGTCGGCGTCTGCCAGCAGCTCATGGATGCCGGTGGTGAGCTCCTGGATGGCCCCGGCAAACAGGGCCCCCGCCTCCGGCGGCTGCCCCGGCCGGTCCAGCAGCGACCGGGGGATGCGATGTCCCGCCAGCGCCAGGCCGGCCGCGCGCAGGCGCGCCACCGGGACGGCGGCCAGCAGCCGCCGCCAGAGATGCGGGCGCGAAGCGGCCGCTCCCAGCTCGCCGGCGAGGAAGGTGGCCCACGCTTCCTCCGCCAGGACCCGCACCTGCTCGCCGGTGTCCACGCGGAAGCCCGGGTCCACGCCGGCCTGGCGCGGCCAGGTCCGCAGCAGGTCGGCGCAGAACGCATGGATCGTGGTCACGCGCAGGCGCTCCAGTTCCCCCAGGGCGGCACGGGCCCGCCTCGCCACCCCCTCGCCGCCGTGGTCGCCTCCCGCCGCCAGCGCCGCCAGCACGCGTCGGGCCTCGCCTGTGCCGCCACCATCGGCCTCGCCGCCACCGCCCAGCATCCGGCAGGCGCTCTCCAGGGCCCCGGCCAGGCGATGCTGCATCTCGGCCGCCGCCTTCTCCGTGAAGGTGATGGCCGCCACCTCCGCCGCCCGGCAATGGCCGGTGAGCAGGGCGGTGAGGGCGCGCTCCACCAGCAGGCTCGTCTTGCCCGTTCCGGCGCCTGCCAGGACCACCAGGTTGGTGGTGAGATCCGAGGTCGCCCGGCTGCGCACCGGGGCATCGGAGGGAACCGCTCCGCGCGAGCTCATGCCTCCTCCTCCCCAGGAAGATCCTGCAGGCGCGGCAAGCGCGTGGTCTTGCGCTGCATTCGCCGGTAATCGGCGGTGTCCGCGGCGGCCGCCTCCCGCTCCAGCGTCGGTGGATGGCCGCGGCGGCACGCCAGGCGGAACGCGCACCAGGAGCAATGATCGCCGGGCCGCAGCGGGAACTGCCCACGGCGCAGCAGGCTCCAGAGGATCTCCAGGCTCTCGGCGAACCCCTCCTGCTGTGCGGGCGTGTCGAAGCCGGCGAATGCCGGCGGCCGGCGGTGCTCGGCCCGGGGGCCCCCTGGAGCGAAATCCGGCCCCACACCCAGGAGCTCCACCTCGGCCGCCTCGTCCAGCAGCCAGCGGTAGAGGGGGACCTGCAGCCGCTGCCCGCGCAGCATGGCCCGCGGCGCGAGCATCTCGTCGAGCTTGCCGGAGGTCTTGTAGTCGCCCACCAGGGGAGGCCCGGCGGGCAGCTCCACGATCCGGTCCAGGCGGCCGCGCACCGTCAGACGCTCGGCGCCAGGCGGCCGCCGCTCCCGGCGCGCCTCCAGCCGCAGGCCCTGCGGGCGCAGCGCGCGCAGCCGGGGAAGATCCTCACGCAGGAAGCAGGCCACGGCGTCACGCCAGCTGGCCAGGAGGTGGTCCCAGAGCACCGGCAGGCGGGCGGCGGGACGCCGGAAGGCTGCGGCGATGCGCTCGGGCCACAGCTCGGCCAGCAGCGCCTCGCCGCGCTCCACGAGCTCACCCGGGTCGCCGGAGAGGAGGCCCTCCTCGTCGAGCCGCCGGTAGAGGGACTCCAGCAGGGCGTGGAGGCTCCGGCCCATCTCGTGGGCCAGGAGATCCTCGGCCGCCACCTCCGCCTCCAGCTCCTGCACGCGAAGCACGTGGGCGAAGAAGAACTGCAGGGGGCACCGCCCCAGGGATTCCAGGGCCGTCACCGACACCCGCTCCGTCCGGGGCGCCGCGGGCCCGATGCGGCCGTCGAACAGAGGCGCCTGCCGGCTGAACGACTCCACCTGCACCAGGTGCTCGAGTCCCTGGCGTGCCAGCGGGGGAAGGGGTTGCCCGGAGGCTTCCAGTGCGGCCAGGGCCGCCTCCGGCCCGTCGTGGCGCAGGGCCGTCAGCAGCAGGGCGTCCTGCGGGGGAAGCAACCCGGTCCCCTGCGCCAGGCTCTCCAGCTGCTGGGCCGGGTGGGCCGGCAGGCGGCGGCAGCGGGCTTCCACCGCCGCCAGGTCGGCGGCCCCCAGGGCCACGCGCCCCACCTCCCTCAGCGCCAGGGAAGGCATCTGAGCCCGGCCCTGGGCGTCGGCCCGCTGCCAGGACAGGTGGAGGGAGCCGGTGGCGGATCCCAGCATGAGGGCCAGCAGGAGGCGCTCTTCCTGGTCCCCGTCCAGCTTCAGGGGCAGGGGCGAGCGGCCCGCCTGGCGCAGCCGGCGGCGGGCCGCGTCCGGGAGAAACGGGTCCTCGCGCGCCACCCGGGGGAAGAGTCCCGCCTGCAAGCCCAGCAGATGCACGTGGCGAAACGTCAGGCCGCGGGCCTGCATGGCGTCCAGGACGGCGAAGCCGCTGTCGGCGGGAGCAGGCCGCACCGATTGCTCCACGGCATCCTCCAGCCACGCCACCATGGGGGCGAACGGGACGGGCTCCCGCTCGCCCAGCACCGTCCCGAGGCGATCCATCTCCAACAGCAGCCCCGCCAGCACGCCGCGGGCGTCGGCATCAGGGTCGTCGGCCGTGGGCGGGAGGACCTCCGCCAGCAGGCTGCCCACCATGGCGGCGTGCTGGCGCCAGCCACGGGGACGGCCGGGTTCGCAGCGACTGCTCAGAGCGCGCAGCCCGGCGGCCAGGCGGTGGCAGGCCTCCGCCTCCCGGGGTGGCGCCCAGGCGGGCAGATCCTCGCTCCACTCGGCGAGCCCGCCCAGCAGGCCCGCCCTCCGGCTCCAGTCGTCGACTCCCTCCACCGGAGGAGGCTCCTGGCCAGGCACGAGGGCCGGCCAGTGGATCCGCGGGGAGGTGATCCAGGCGGCGGTGGCGGCGCGCGGGAAGTCGTCCCGCGCCAGGGCGAGGGCGCGGAGGAGATCCGCCGCCAGCGGCTCGCGTCGCAGCGGCGCGCCGGCCGAGGCCTGCCAGGGGAGACCCATCTCCTCCATCTCGCTTTCCAGCGTGGCCTGGTACGGCGCCAGCCGCCGGGCCACGTAGGCGATCTCGCCGGCCGGCGCACCCCGGGCCACGGCCGCCAGTCCCTGCAGCAGGGCGGCGTGGATCTCGCTGCGCGCGCCCTGCGCGGTGGTGAACGTGACGGACTCCGCAGGCGGCGGAGGGGGGGCTGTCGGCTCGTCTCCTTCCTTATAAAGGAGCCTCAGGCGGGAGCCCAGCAGGCTACCGGGAGGCGTCGGCTGCGGGGGGCTCTCCAGCTCGCCTCCCGGCGGCAGCAGGAACTCGCGGGCGAAGCGCTCGGCGGTGGCGAAGGCCATGGCTCCAGCCTCGCAGGGGAGGAGGAAGACCAGCCCCCCGTCCCGGTCCAGCGCGCGCACCAGGTTCAGATGGACGCCTGTGAGCTCGTAGGCTCCATGATGCAGGACGAGGGCGTGGCGGCCGGCACAGTCCCCGGCCAGAGGCAGCGCCGCGGTCATGAGCTCCGCCTCATCCGCGATGCCGTTGGCGCTGGCAAGCTCCAGCGCCTCCACGTAGGCGCCGTAGACCTCTGCCAGCGCCTGGGCCTCCACACCCTCGGAGCGCAGCACTGCGGACGCCTGCGCGGCTCCCAGGCCCGCCTCCCGCAGCTCCTGGACGGTGGCCAGCAACCCTCGTCTTGCGCCCGGGCGGTGCGCGGCGAAGCGCGCCCACAGGTTCGAGGGCAGGCGCCGCAGTGCGCGGTCCAGGAGCGCCTGCAGCAGCAGGGGAGAGGCCGGGGAGACCGCCCGCCCCTGGTCAGCCAGGAGCCGCAGCGCCAGGGCGCGGGGATGGGTGGCCTCCACGGCCAGCCTGGCGCCGGAGGCCTGGGCCAGGCGCCGCTGCACGTGGGCCGCCAGCCGCTGGGTGGGAACGAGGATCAGGACGCGGGCGAGGGGATCGTTCGCCTGCGCCGCGTCCACGCGGCGCAGCAACTCGCGTTCCAGAACGGCAGGATCAGGATGGGCAATGACGCGCAAGGTCCCTCCGGCGGGATCGTCCTCCAGCCGGCCCTGACCGCCCTCAGGCGGCGTCCACGCCGGTTTCCCCCTCGCTCCGGGCGATGATGGCGGCGCCGCACGAGTCGCTGAACACGTTCACCATGGTGCGCCCCATGTCCAGGGGCCGGTCCACCGCCAGCAGCATGCCGATGAGGGCGTTCACCTCCGGGCCGCGCAGGTTGATGGCCTCGGTGATGATGAAGATCATGACGAGCCCGGCCGAGGGGACGCCCGCTGCGCCGATGGAGGCCAGCAGGGCCGTGGCCACCACCACGATCTGGCTCTCCAGCGACAGCCCGAACCCCAGCACCTGGGAGATGAAGATCACCGCCACGCACTCGTACAGCGCGGTGCCGTCCATGTTGATGGTGGCCCCCATGGGAAGCACGAAGCTGGTGACCTTGTTGCTGACCCCGGCGCGCTTTTCCACCGCCTGCATGGTCACCGGCAGTGTGGCCGACGAGCTGCTGGTGGAGAAGGCCGTCAAGAGCGCGTCGGTCATGTTGCGGAAGTGGATGGTGGGGCGGATGCGCCCCACCAGGAACAGGAGCAGGGGCAGCGTGACCAGCAGGTGGATCATCAGCCCCGCCGCCACGGTGACCATGTAGAGGCCCAGGGCCTTGAAGGTGGACAGGCCGGAGCCGGCCACGGCCCGGGTGATGAGCCCCAGCACACCCAGGGGCACCAGGCGGATCACGCCGGACGTGATGAGCATCATGAGATCGAAGCCGCCGTCGAAGAGGCTGCGCAGGGTCTGCTGGGGCCCGGCGGGGAGGCGGGTGATCCCGATCCCCAGCAGCAGGGCGAAGAAGATGATGGCCAGCATGTCCCCGTTCGCCGCCGCCTGCACCGGGTTCTCCGGGATGAGCCGGATGAAGATCTCCGCCAGGCTCTCGGGGGTGTCCAGCTCGGGCAGCTCCTGGGCGGCGGTGATGTCCAGCTGGGCCTGGTGGCCGGGGCGGATGGCGTTGACCAGCACCAGCCCCACCAGGATGGCCAGCAGGCTGGTGCTCAGGTAGTACGCCAGGGTCTTGGCGCCGAGCCGTCCCAGGCTGCGGCCGCTCCCTACCGAGGCGACGCCGCTGACGATGCTGGTGACGATGAGGGGGACGATGACCATCTTGAGGAGGCGGATGAACAGCGTCCCCATCCACCCCACCCACGGCACGGCGGCCTCGCCCGCCGACAGGCCCAGCACCACCCCGGCCGTCAGGGCGATGACGATCTGGTAATGAAGCCGGCCGTACCAGGGGCCGGTGACGTGGGCCGGTCGCTCGTCCATGGCCCCCCACTATGCCCGCTGGGCGGTTTCGTGGCAAGGCCGCGGGGCGAACGTATAATGAAGGCTCCCCTGAAGACCCCGAGGGAGGCCGCGTGAGACCTGGCGAGCCGAGGCCGGTCGGGAGGCGGATGGCCGCGGAGCGTGCCGCGCATGGCCGGCGCAGGTGGTGCTGCGCTCCCGGGGCCGGACACCTGCTGGCGCTGGCGCGGCTGCAGGGGCTGGCGCGACGGCTGGCCATGGGGCTGCTGCTGCTGGCTCCGGTGCTGGCCGGGAGCGCACCGCCCGCCGCCACAGAGTGGCCTCCGTCGGACAGGATCCGGCGCCCGGAGGCGCCCCCCGCCCGGCCGCTGGCGGCGGCGGATGCCGCCCATCCCCGTGTCGGCCCCTTCGTGGCCCGCCACCCGGCATGGTGGGTGGGGGTGGAGCCGCTGAGCGGATCAGTGGCACGGGCGTTCGGCCCGGGGGAGCGGCTTCCGGGGGATGGGCGCCTGCCGCTGGCGGCCCGCCTGGCCGAGTGGCTGGAGATCAACCCCGAGATCGTCCCGGTGCCGGTGGACGACCTGGGGCCGGTGGTGATGCTGCCGCCGGACATGGGCGGCGGCGTGCGGTGGCTGGTGCTGCCCCAGCGCCACCTGGGCCGGCCGGTGCTGGACGCCGACCTCACCGTGGCGGTTCGCTCCGATCACGTGGTCTACGTGGCCGCCCACGGCGTGGCGCCGGTGGCGGCGCCTGACCGGCCGCGCCTGGATGCCGCCGCGGCCCTGGCGGCGGTGCAGGCCGAGGCCGGGGGGCTTCCGCTGGCGCTGGCCGGGGAGGCGAAGCTGGCCTACGCCACCCGCTCCGCCGGCCGCGGCGCCTCCCTGCGCCTGGCCCACCGCCTGGTCTGGACCCTCCAGGTGCTGCCGGCCGGCGCCGGGCGCGATTCGCTGCACCATGCCCAGGTGGATGCGGTCAGCGGCCAGGTGGTGGCCCTCTACCCGGAGACGCTGCACGCCGGGGCCTGCGAGGCCGAACCCCGGAGTCTCAGGGGACGCGTCACCGGCGGCGTCCGTCCCAACCGGGCCGATGACCCCGAGGAGATCCGGGCGCTCCCCTGGGCGCTGGTGGAGGAGGAGGGGGTCCTCAAGGGGGCTGATGCCGCCGGGGAGTACCCCTACGGCGGCGGGGCGGCGGCCAGTCGCCTGGACGGCCTGAACTTCGACCTCACCTGCTCCGACTGCGCCGGACAGGCCCTGGCAGGCGCCGGCCCGGCCGGCCAGGTGGCATTTGGCACCGGCGGCGGCAGCCTTGGCAGTCCGGAGGCGGGCAACGGCACCTCCACGCCGGCGGAGCGCAGCGTCTTCTACCACCTGCAGCAGTCGCGCCAGATGCTGGACAAGTGGAGCGTGCGCACCTTCCCCGACATCACCGTGCTGGTGAACATCAACCAGACCTGCAACGCCAGCTCGGGGGAGTACCGCCTCAACTTCTACAAGGAGGGGAACGGCTGCAGGAACACCGCCGAGGTCCGCGACGTGGTCCACCACGAGCTGGGCCACACCTGGGATCGTTTCGACGGCGTGGACATCACCAACTCCCTGCGGGCGGCGGCCTCGGAGTGGAAGGGGGACATGATGGCGGTGCTGTTCGGCGGCGACGCCTGCATGGGAGAGTCGTTCTACATGGACTCCAGTGCTTTCGCATCAACCGGATGCAGCGGGGCCCGTGATCTGGACGAGACCTCGCCGGGGCGCCTGGACCTGCCCCTCACGCCCCTGGAGTGCCCCAGCTGCGCCACCCTCAAGCGCAGCGATCAATCCGCCGTGTGCGGCTCGAGCACCCACTGCGCCGGGATGATCGCCGGGCAGGCGGTATGGCACCTGAAGCAGAACCTGCTGGCCGGGTCCGACTTCATCAGCGGCGCGCCGCTGCCGCCGGGCAACCCGGCGCTGTCGCCGTTCCAGGCGGCGTGGCTGCTGGAGAAGCTGCTGCTGCGCGCCGGCCCGCCCATCCGCACCTGGGACCCCACCACCTCCGGAGTGTCCATCTACGACGCCCTCATGGTGGAGGATGACGACGACCTGGATCTGGGCAACGGCACCCCCCACGCGGCCTACATCAACGCCGCCTTCGCCCACCACGAGCTGGACGAGACGCCGGCCATCACCGACAGTCCCAACTGCGCCGCCCCCGCCGATGTGGCGGCCACGGCGGTGCTGGAGCCGCGTCCGGGCGCCGGCGGGTGGCAGGTGCGGGTGGACTGGAGCGGCGGCGGGCCGGGACCCTTTCACGTGGGCCGCCGGTGGCGTGCCGGCGACACCTTCCTGCCGGTGGCGGGACCGGTGACCGCGGGGCCGGTGATCGACCCGGCGGTGGCCCCAGGCGAGACGCTGGAATACCTGGTGTGGGCGGAGAACGGATCGTCCTGCTGGATGGTGTCGCCGGGGCTCGCGCCGGTGACGGTCACCATCGCGGCGCCGGCGCTGGATGTGGTCTCGGTGAGCGCGGTGGAGGTGGGCGGCGATGGCGACGGCAGCGTGGAGCCTGGGGAGACCGCCGACCTCACCGTGACGCTGGGTGAGACCGGCGGCGGCGCCGGTGTCACCGGCCTCCAGGCATCCCTCATCAGCCTGGACCGGAGCCTGGGCGTGCTGGACCCCGGGCCGGTGGCGTACGGCAGCCTGCCGTCGGGAGGCAGCGGTGCCGGGGCGGCCGCGTTCCGTGTGGCGCTGGCCCCCGATGCGCCCTGCCCCGGTCCGGTGGAGCTGCGCCTGGTGGCCAGCGCCGATGAGGGGTGCTGGCCGCTGCGGGGGCACCTGGATCTCGGGGTGGGGGGCTGCGACGCGCCGGGCAGACCATTCGTCCGGCCGGTGGCCGGGAGCCTGGCTCCGGTGGGGGACACCGGCGACGGCGACGGGATCCCTGACAACTGCGAGCTGACGAGCTTCTCCTACCGGCTGGTCAACGCCGGGACCGCCCCCTCCGGCCCGTTCACCGCCGAGGTCTCCTCCCTGCAGCCCCAGGCGGCGGTGCGGGCCGGCGCCCTCTTCCGGCACCCCGGGCTGGCACCCGGCCAGGAGGCGACCGCCCTGTTCACCGTGGACGTGGCGGGGGCGGCCCCCTCGGCGCCGCTGAGCTTCTCCGTGCTGGTCGACTCCCCCGAGGGTGGCCGCGTCGCCCAGGACCTCACCGCCGTGGCCGAGGAGGATCCGCCGACGTACGGCGCCATCCTCTATGACTTCGAGTCGGGCGGCCAGGGGTGGATCACCTCCGGCTTCACCTGGAGCACGGCGCGGGCCGCGTCCGGCGCCCGCAGCTTCCACGCGGGCAGCACCTCCCGCAGCTGGCTGTGCAGCTGGCTCCGCTCCCCCAGGCTGCGCGTGGCGCCGGGCGGTGGCTCCCTGGATCTCCAGGCGTACGTGGACGTGGAGTCCCTCTCCAGCGCCACCTGGTGGGACCGGGCCAACGTCCACGTCATCGATCTCGCCAGCGGCGCGCACGTGCCCGTCGCGCCGGTGAGCGGCCTGCTCTACAATGCCACCGGCGGCATCGTGGGGAACATCTGCCACATCGCGCAGCAGGGAGGGTGGGCCGGCAACCTGGCCCCGTTCGCCCCGGCCGGCTTCGATCTGACCCCCTGGGCGGGCCGGGAGATCCAGATCGAGATCAACTATGCCAGCGACGGATCGGTGAACCGTGAGGGGATCTACGTGGACGACATCCTCCTGGCCGGCGTGAGCCTGGTGCCCGACGACGGGCAGGGGGACGGATGCCCGCTGGTGCCCGAGGTCTCGCCACCGGGCAGCCCGGTTCCCCTGGCGGTCACGCCGGACGCCGGCGGTGCTCTCTTCACCTGGGAAGACCTGGGGCCCGGCCATGCGTACCACCTGTACGCCGGCGCCACCGGCAGCTGGTACAGCCACGGAGCCACACCGCTGACTTGCGGCAGCGCGGGCGTGAGCTGCGACGGCAGCGTCTGCTCCTTCACGGCGGCCTCCCTCCCCGCGGGGCAGGCGTACTTCGTGGTGACCGCCTCCCGGGACGGACGCCAGGGCCCGTCGGGGTTCACCAGCGCCGGCCTGCCCCGCAGCCCCGCCCAGGACACCTGCCCGCCGTGAGGGGCGAGGACCGGTGAGGGAGGCGAGGCGCCTGGAGGAGGAGGCCCGTGCCCTGGACGCGGCCGATCCCCTTGCGCCCGTCAGGGACCGCTTCGTCATCCCGCCCGGCCCCGACGGCCAGGAGGCGGTCTACCTGTGCGGCAACTCCCTGGGCCTGCTCCCCCGGGCGGCGCGGGACGAGGTGCGCGGCGTCCTGGAGGACTGGGGGCGCCTCGCCGTACGTGGCCACCACGAGGCGCTGATCCCCTGGTACGCCTACCACGAGGCCCTGGCCCCCCAGGCCGCGACACTGGTGGGCGCCCGCGAGGGGGAGGTGGTCACCATGAACTCCCTCACCGTCAACCTCCACCTCATGATGGTGTCGTTCTTCCGCCCGGAGGGGCGCCGCCGCCGCATCGCCGTGGAGGCCGGCGCCTTCCCCTCGGACCGGTACGCCGTGGAGAGCCAGCTTCGCTTCCACGGCCTCGACCCGGCCCTGGACATGCTGGTGCTGGCGCCCCGGCCGGGCGAGACGCTCCTGCGCGACGACGACGTGGAGGCGGCCCTGACCCGGTGGGGCGATGAGATCGCCCTGCTCCTGCTGGGCGGCGTCCAGTACCTCACCGGGCAGTGGTTCGACCTGGCCCGGGCCACGGCCGCGGCCCACCGGGCCGGCGCCGTGGTCGGCCTGGACCTGGCCCATGCGGCCGGCAACGTCCCGCTGGCGCTGCATGACTGGGGTCCCGACTTCGCGGTGTGGTGCGGCTACAAGTACCTCAACGGCGGCCCGGGCGCCCCGGGCGGCTGCTTCGTCCACGAGCGCCACAAGCTGGCGCCGGCGCTGCCGCGCCTGGCCGGCTGGTGGGGGACCGATCCCGACACCCGCTTCCAGATGGGGGAGTTCCACCTGCAGTCCGGGGCGCCCGGCTGGCAGCTGAGCAACCCGCCCATCCTCTCCATGGCGGCCCTCAAGGCCTCCCTGGACCTGTTCCACGAGACCGGGATGCCCGCCCTGAGGGAAAAGTCCGAGAGGCTCACCGGCTTCCAGGTCCGGGCGCTGGAGGCCCTGGCTCCTGGTGCGCAGGTCCTGACCCCCCCCGATCCGGAGCGGCGGGGCTGCCAGCTCTCCCTGCAGGTGGCCGGCGGGGCCGGCGCCCTGGTGCGCGAGCTGGGCCGGCGCGGCATCGTCTGTGACGCCCGGGAGCCGGACGTGCTGCGCGCTGCCCCCGCGCCCCTCTACAACCGCTTCCACGACGCGTGGGCCTTCGCCCGCGCCCTCGGGGAGCTCCTGGCCGGGACCTAGGGGTGCGCCGGGGACTGCTGGCGCCGCTGACCGCGCTGGTCACCGGCGCCGCGGTGCTGCCCCTCTTCGCGGTGGCGGCGCGCCGTGCCGCGGGGCCCGGGATGGGCCTGCCCCTGGACGACGCCTGGATCCACATCCGCTTCGCCATGAACCTGGCCGCGGGCCACGGCTTCGCCTTCAACCCGGGCGAGCCGCTGGCGGGATCCACGTCACCCCTGTGGGTGGTGATCCTGGCGGCCCTGCGGCGGCTCATGGCCGGGGAGCCGGCCGCCCTGTCGGCCAGCGCCTCGGCGGTGAGCTACCTGCTGGCCTGCGTGCTGGCGGCGCTGCTGGCCGAGCGGCTGGCGCTGTGGGCCTTCCAGGGGGACGGGCAGGGGCCGGTCCCGGCGGCTCTGGCCGGCGCGGGCGCGGGCGCTCTCACGGCGCTGTGCGGCCGCTTCGCGTGGTCGGCGCTCTCGGGCATGGAAGTCGCACTCTTCGCCGCGCTGACGCTGGCCGCCGCCCTGAGCTACCTGGGCCCGGCCCGGGAAGAGGGCGCGGGGCGCGCGTGGCCACTGCTGGCCGGCCTGGCCCTGCTGGCGCGGCCCGA
>JBFGDW010000068.1:0-13094 GCA_041580435.1 Candidatus Polarisedimenticolia bacterium
ACGCCCGAGTCCGGAACGACGATGAGGTCCGCTCCGGGGTAGAGCCTGGCGATGCGGGGCGCGTGAAAGACCGCCCCGTAGGCGCCGGCGCTGGCCCCGGCCACAACCACCTGCCGGGGATGGGGATGGCGGTGCCTGATCCAGGCCAGCGCGGCCTCCACGTTCCGCGCGCCGTGGTGGTGGACGGGCCGGGCGCCCTCGCGATCGCCGTAGGTGGCCGTCTTCGAACCGACGTGGACGTCTCCGGTGCAGTAAGGGATGAAGAGCACCTCATGCCCGGCGAGGGGGTTGTCCGGACGGTTCACATCGAAGATGCCCCCATAGTCGGCGATCTCGGAGTCCTCGACAGTGGTGTCGAACATCCCCGAGCAGCTGACCCAGCTCCAGCAGGCGCCGCCCCCCTGGAAGTAGATGAGAAGCCGCCCGGGATCGCGGCCAGGTCGATGGAAGAAGCTGTAGGGCGTCCCCAGTGCACATCCGGTCCCCGGTCCACCCTCGATGGGCTCCCATGCCGGAGGGGCCGGAGCAGGCCGGGGCGAAGGCGGGGCTCCGCCCTGCAGCGACAGAAGCAGGAGCAGCGCCGCCATCATCATGTGCGGTCTCGTCGCCTGGACACGAAGGCATCCTTCATGGCGCGGCGGCTGCACTCGCATGCGGCCGTTGCCAAGAGATCCTCCTGGATGGCGCCCGCCCGGACCATTGGCTAGTAGCGCGGGACGCGACGCCAGCCGCCCGAGGGGAGCGGCGCCCAGCGCTCGCCGTGCATGTCCAGCCACTCGCCCCGGGGCACCTCGGGCCGGGGCTCCGACCCCAGGCGCAGGACGTTGCCGTCTGGATCCTCCACCTGCAGCTCGTAGGCCCACGGGTAGCTGGTGGGTGGATGCCGGATCCGGGCGCCGCTCCGGCGAAGCTCTTCGTGGACGGCGTCGGCATCCCCCACACCTGCCCAGGCCCAGGCGCCCGGCCGGCCCTGGTCGTTCTGGCACAGGAAGATCCGGCACCGGTCCCGGGAGACGGAGGCGATGGTGCCGGGCTGCTTCCAGTCCAGCTGGAACCCCAGCCGGGTCTGGTAGTAGGCCAGGCTGGCTTCCAGGTTGCGCACCGGGAAGATGGGGGTGGAGCGGGCCATGACCGTCGCGCCCGGGGCTTCGTCCTGCTCGCTGCTCATCGCCGTGAGCCTCCTGTCCTGGGTGAAGTGGGACAGTTTATAACCCGCGCGCCCCCGGTGTCAGGGTCCCGGGGCGGTGGCGCGGCCTGCGTTAGGATACGGAAAGAGATTCCACAAAGGAGAGGATCGAGATGTCTGATGGAGCCACGGGATCAGGAGGATCGAGCTTCGACGCAGGCCGCGCCCAGGCGTTCGCCGGCCGCCTCATGAAAACCCTGAACGAGGGGGCGCTGTGCCTCATGACCTCCCTCGGCCACCGGGCCGGGCTGTTCGACGCGCTGCGCGGGCAGGACCCTCTCTCGCCGGCGGAGATCGCCGCGGCCAGCGGGCTGAACGAGCGCTACGTGCGGGAGTGGCTGGGCGCCATGGCCACGGCGGGGGTGGTCACCGTCGATGGGGCCACCGGGCGCTACCAGCTGCCGGCCGAGCACGCGGCCTTCCTGACCCGTGCCGCCGGCGCCGACAATCTGGCGGTCTTCGCCCAGTACATCCCCCTGCTGGGAAGCGTCGAGGACGACGTCCTGGCCTGCTTCCGCCAGGGGGGCGGGGTGCCCTACGAGAAGTACCCCCGTTTCCACGCCGTCATGGCCGAGGACAGCGGCCAGTCGGTGCTCTCGTCCCTGGAGTCCCACGTCCTGCCGCTGGTTCCCGGGCTGGCCGCCCGGCTGGAGAAGGGGATCCGTGCCATGGATCTGGGGTGCGGCAGCGGGCGGATCCTCTGCCGGCTGGCGGAGCTCTACCCGGAGAGCCGCTTCATGGGCCTGGATCTCTCGCCTGAGGCCATCACCGCCGCCCGCCGCGAGGCCGGGGCCAGGGGGCTGGGCAACGTGGAGTTTCGCGAGGCGGATCTCAGCGACTTCCACGAGACCGCGCCGGAGGGAGACTTCGACCTGGTCACCACCTTCGACGCCGTCCACGATCAGGCCAGGCCCCTGAACCTGCTGCGTGGGATCCACCGGGCCCTCAGGGACGGCGGGGTCTATCTCATGCAGGACATCCGGGGCTCCAGCCACGTGCACGAGAACCTGGATCATCCCATGGGCACCTTCCTCTACACCGTCTCCTGCCTGCACTGCATGACCGTTTCGCTGGCCCAGGGAGGGGAGGGGCTGGGTGCCATGTGGGGGGAGCAGAAGACCCGGGAGTACCTCCAGAGGGCGGGATTTGCCTCGGTGGAGAAGCACGAGCTGGCACACGACATCCAGAACAACTGGTACGTGGTACGCAAGTCCGGCTGACACCGCCCCGGGGCTAGAACAGCTTGAGCTGGCTCTCGTCGCCGATGACGGCGTCGAAGTCCCGGTCCAGGAGGGCCAGGATCGGCTCGGCCACCGGCCGGATCTGGCGCTGCACGTAGTGCTCGTGGTCCAGGGGGGCCTGCCGCTCGCCGGCCGGCTCCGGCCCGGCGGTGGTCATGACATAGGTGATGACCGCCCCCGGCGGGCGCGACATCTTGCGGGCGGCGGCCACGTGGGGTGGGGTGGTGGCCGTGTAGTCGGCCAGATCCTTGCGCAGCCCCTTCCGGTACACCAGCTGCCCGTCCAGCTCGCCGCGGCGCAGGGCCGCCACCACGCTCCGCAGGTAATCCTCCACCGGCGCGTCGGTGAACAGGCGGCGGTACAGCTCCTCCTGCAGGCGCCGGGCCAGCTCGGTCCAATCCCTGCGCACCGACTCCATGCCGGTGAAGACCACGCGGGTGGCCTTGCCGTCCGCCACGAGCCCGGCGTAGCGCTTGCGGGCGCCGACCGTGCCGTGGCGCACCGACGGCAGCAGGAGGCGCAGGTAGAGGCGCTCGAACTGGAGCTCCAGGCGGCTCTCCACCCGCCAGCGCTGGCGCACGTGCTCCGCCAGCTCCGCCGTGAGATCGGCGGCCAGCCTCTCTCCCAGCCGGCGCGCCGCGGCGTCGTCCTCCTCGCCGGAATCCACGAAGAGGCTGTCCGTGTCGCCGTACAGCACCGGGCGCCCACGCGCCTCCATGCGGTCGCGGGTCCAGAGAAGGATCTCCCGGCCGAAGCCGGTGATGGCGTTGGCCAGGGCGGGGGAGGCGAACCGGCACGCGGGCGTGCCCAGCACACCGTAGAACGAGTTCATGAGGATCTTGATGGCCTGGCTGGCCACCCGGTTGCCGGCTCGCTGCGCCGCCTCCCGGCGCGGGAACAGGTCGTCCAGCAGGCCGGGGAGGATCCCCGGCTCGCGGCGGAAGGCGGCACCGTTGGGGGCGCGTATGAGGTCCTGGCCCGGAGCCGGGTCCGGCACGTGGCCCACGGGATCGATCTGGAAGGTCCTCATGATGCTGGGATAGAGGCTGCGGAAGTCCAGGACCAGCACGTTGCGGTGCAGTCCGGGGAGGGGCTCCAGCACGTGCCCGCCGGCCTGCTCCTGGCCTGCCACCGCCGACGGGTCCACCGTGGGGGCCACCCGCCGGCGCCGTCCCAGCTCCGAGAGATAGAGGAAGTCGAAGGCGGCGATGCTGGCCGCCACCCGGTCCGGCGGCAGGCCGGTGAGGCGGCTGCGCTCCACCGCCAGCTCCACCAGCTGCAGCCGGCTCAGGATCTCCAGGACCAGGAGGGCATCGTTGAGGTTGTATGCCACGAATCGTGGGCGGTCGGCCCGGAACGCGGCCAGGATGTCGGCGGCGCGGTGGGGGCCTGCCAGCGTCTTGCCCCGGCCCAGAACCTCCCGGGCCACGGCATCCAGGGCGTAGCTCTCCATGCGCACGAACGCCCCGCGCAGCAGGCCGATGCCGTCCATGATGAGCCGCCCTCCCACGGTGGCCTGGCTGGCGGCCCGGGGCGACGCTCCGGCGCGCAGGCGGACCGGCTCGCCGTCACGCCCCAGTGCGAGGGTGCGACCGGTGCGGCCCGCCACCCGCAGCAGCACAGCCAGGTCGAAGTCCACCACGTTCCACCCGGTGAGGACGTCCGGGTCCAGCTCCAGGACCCGCTGCACCAGCCCGTCCAGCAGCGCCCCCTCATCGGGAAACGGCCGCGCGCCGGGAGGGCAGGGGAGCTTCCCCGGCGTCAGCAGCAGCACCTCCTCGGCGCCGCAGCCGCAGAGGGCGACGGAGAGGAGCTGGCGGGCGCGGGGATCGGTCTCGATGTCCAGGGACAGCACCCTCAGGGTGGACGGCGCCCAGTCCCCGGGCGCGATGCGGGGATCGTCGAAGATCCGCGGGGCAGCCAGAGGGTGGGGCGGCCCCGAGCCTGGGGCGGCGGGTTCCGGTGGCGTCGCGGCCGGGCCGGGGCGTGGCGCTCCCTCCATGATCAGGCTTCCCCGGATGCCATGGTCCATGAGGAGGCGCAGCGCGTAGCGCACATCCGCCTCGAAGGTGCGGATGCCGGCCGCGTGCAGGCGGTCGCGCAGCGGCGGCACCTGGGAGGGGCGTTCCGTCTCCACCCGGGCAGCCGCCTCGCCGTGCAGGGTCTGGCGGGGCGGCTCCTCGGGCACCAGGCCCGCGCCCAGCCTCGCGGCGGCGGCGGCGTCGGTGCGCCGGATCCAGAAGCGCGGCCGCTGCCGCGTCTCCCGCACCAGGAACGGGGCGCCGTCCTCCAGGCGGCCGTGCAGGTGCACCACCGGGCGGCCCCTCTCCACCCGGTAGGTGGGCTGCAGGATGAACCCGCGGGGCATGACAGGATTATGGACTAGACTGGCCCGCCATGACGCTGCCCGCCCTGCTCCTGGCCGCCGCCGCGGCCACCCAGCCGGTCCTGCCCCCTGCCCCGGCCTGGAACGGCGCCAGCAGGGCCCTCGTGGCCGCGCCGGCAGACCCCTGGATCACGCCGGCCGAGAAGTCGGGGCTGGCGCGGACCCCGAGCTACGACGAGACGGTGGCCTGGCTCGAGCGGCTGGCCGCGGCCGCCCCGGAGATCAGCCTGGTCTCCCTGGGACGCAGCCCCGAGGGGCGCGACATCTGGATGGTGGTGGCCCACGCCGGTGGCGCCGCCACGCCCGAGGCGCTGCACGCCTCCGGGCGGCCCGTCTTGCTGGCCCAGGGGGGGATCCACGCCGGCGAGATCGACGGCAAGGACGCCGGCCTCATGCTCCTGCGCGACCTCACCGTGGGCGGGCGGCTGCGTGGCCTGCTGGAGTCGGCCAGCCTGCTGCTCATCCCCATCCTCAACGTGGACGGCCACGAGCCCCTGACGCCGTACGGCCGCATCAACCAGCGCGGCCCCGAGGCCATGGGATGGCGCACCAATGGCCGCAACCTGAACCTCAACCGCGACTACGCCAAGGCGGACACGCCGGAGATGCAGGCCCTCATCCGGGCGCTGAACCGGTGGCGGCCCGACCTTTACATCGACCTGCACGTCACCGACGGTGTGGACTACCAGTACGACATCACCTGGGGGTTCAACGGCACGCCCAAGTACTCCCCCGAGAGCGCCCGGTGGATCCGCAGCGTGCTGGACCCGGCACTCGTGGCGGACCTCAGGGCCGCGGGCCACATCCCCGGACCGCTGGTGTTCGCGGTGGATAGCACCGATCTCAGCAAGGGGATCGTGGACTTCGTGGCGCCGCCGCGCTTCTCCAACGGGTACGGCGACCTGCGCCACCTCCCCACGCTGCTGGTGGAGAACCACTCCCTCAAGCCCTACGACCAGCGGGTGCTGGGCACCCGGGTCTTCCTGGAATCGGCGCTGCGCCAGGTGGGGCGCCACCATGAGACGCTGCGTGCCGCCGTGGCGGCGGACCACCGCCTGCGCCCGGACCCGGTGGTCCTGGCGTGGAAGATCCCGGATGGGCCGCCGGAGACCAGGGATTTTCTCGGCATCGCCTCCCGGCGTGTGGACTCGCTGGCCACGGGGGCCGAGCGGATCGAGTGGACCGGCGAGCCGGTCACGCTGCGTCTGCCGGTGCTGCGCTACTCGGAGCCGGCCCTGGAGGTGGCGCGGCCGCGGGCCTACTGGATCCCGGCCCCGTGGACCGAGGCCATGGAGCGCCTGGCACTGCACGGGATCCAGATGGAGCGCCAGCGTGAGGAGCGCCGGCTGGAGCTGGAGTACTACCGGATGGAGGAGCCGGCGGTGGATCCCGAGCCGTTCGAGGGCCGTCCCCAGGTAAGCGGCCGCCCGGTGCCCGAGCGGCTCACCCTGTCGCTCCCCGCCGGGTCGGTGCGCATCGCCACCGATCAGCCCCTGGGGGATCTGGCGGTGGCCCTGCTGGAGCCGGCTGCACCGGATTCCCTGTACCGGTGGGGGTTCTTCATGGAGTCCCTGAGCCGGACCGAGTACGTGGAGGAGTACGTGATGGCCCCCATGGCCGAGCGGATGCTGGCGGACGACCCGGAGCTGGCCCGGGCCTTTGACCAGGCTCTGGCCTCCGACCCGGAGCTGGCCGCCGACCCGGCGGCCCGCCTGCAATGGTTCTACCGGCGCACGCCGTTCTTCGATCCCCGGTGGCGCCTCTACCCGGTGGGCCGCGAGCTTGGACCACCCCGGGAGTGAGGGGCGACGTGGGCCGCTGCTGGCCCTGGGCCTGTATGGCGTCCTGGCCCTGGCCCTCACCGGCCCCCGCCTGCTCACCGGCCAGCGGCAGATCACCGACGGCTGGGCCGATCACGAGATCTTCTACTGGAACTTCTGGTGGCTGGGGCGGGCGCTGGCCGGCGGCCAGGACCCCTGGTACACCACGCTGGTCTTTCACCCGGCCGGGACCAGCCTCGGGTTCCACCCCACCTCTTACCTGAACGGGCTCCTCTCCCTGCCGCTCCAGTGGCTGCTGGGGCCCGAGCGGGGGGTGGTCATCGCCTACAACCTCATCGCCCTGGCCTCGCTGGTCCTGGCGGCGCAGGTGGCCTTCCTCCTGGTCCGGCAGGTGCTGGGTCACGGCGGCCTGGCTGCCCCGCTGGTGGCCGGCCTCGTCTACGGCTTCTCGGCCTACCACGTCTGGCACCTGGGGCGGCTCCACGTGGGAGGCCTCGAGTGGCTCGGCCTCTTCGTGCTGGCGTTGCTGCGCCTGCTGCGCGACGACGTGCGCCCGGTGCGCGACGGCCTGCTGCTGGCCGGCGCCACGGTGCTGGTGCTCTACACCTCCCTGACCAACACGGCCTCGGCGGCCCTCTTCACCCTGGCCCTGGCGGTGGGGGCGGCCTTCACGGATGGGGCGCGCCTGCTGCGCCGGCGCGTGCTGGCCGCCGCCGGCGTGTGCGGTGCCGTGACGCTGCTGGCGGCGGCCCCCTTCCTGCACGCCTGGCTCGCGTACCCACGGCCGGTGCAGGGGGCCCGGTCGGTGGAGGAGAACGTGGCCTACTCGGCGGACCCCGCCGGCTACGTCCTCCCCGGCCGCAACAGCGTCCTGTACGGCGCCATGGCGTCGCGGCGCCTGCCGGCCGGGGAGGGGAGGGGGGAGGAGGTCTTCGCCGGCTACCTGACGCTGCTGCTGGCCGGCGCGGCGCTGGCGCTGGCCGCGGAGCGGCGCAAGGCCTGGCTCTGGGCCGGGATCGGCGCCTTCTTCCTGGTGCTCTCTCTGGGCCCGTCCCTCAAGCTCCTGGGCCACGACACCGGCGTGCCGCTCCCGTACCGCGTCCTCTACGAGGTCCTGCCCATCCTCAAGGTGAACCGGACGCCGGTGCGCTACGCCGCGCCGCTCATGCTCTGCCTGGCGGTGCTGGCGGCGCTGGGAGTCCGCGCCCTGCGCCGGCGCCTGGCGGGCCGCTGGGTGGCGCCGGCGCTGGTGGTGGTGGCCCTGGCCGAGAGCCTCTTCCACGTGCCGGTGGCGGCGCGGGAGCCCGCGCCGGCCCTCTACGCCGCCATGGCCGGCAGCGGGGGGGTGGTGATCAACGTCCCCCTCTACCACGCCCGCCTGGAGCGGCGCATCATGTACCACCAGATCTTCCACGGGCTGCCGGTGACCACCGCCTGCATCCCGCGCTCGTCCACCGTCCCGCACCAGCTCCTGGAGGCGACCCAGCTCCGGGCGTGCCTGCTGGAGCCGGCGGGCTGCGCACGGGCCGATCCGGCGGTGGTGGCCAGGGAGATCCGTGAGCGGGGGATCGGCTGGGTCCTCCTGCACACCCGCTTCCTGACGCCAGAGGCCCTGGCCGCCGCCGAGGGAGTGCTGTCCCAGGCGGGCGCCCGTGAGCGCCGGGAGGATCCCTCGGGGATCGTGGCCTACCGCTTCTGAGGCGGCTCCAGGGCCAGGACCTTGCCCAGGCGGCGCCGGTGGCGCTCCTCGCCGGTGAACCGGGCGGCCAGGAAGGCCCGCACCAGCTCGAAGGCCACCTCCACCCCGATGACCCGGGCTCCCAGGCAGAGCACGTTCATGTCGTCGTGCTCCACCCCCTGGTGGGCGCTGTAGGTGTCGTGGCAGACCCCGGCACGGATGCCGGCGATCTTGTTGGCGGCCACCGAGGCGCCCACGCCGCTGCCGCAGATCAGGATGCCCCGCTCGGCCCGGCCATCCAGCAGGGCCCGGCAGAGCATGACCGCCACGTCGGGGTAGTCGTCGGTGGGATCGGGGGCCGCGGGGCCCAGGTTCTCCACCTGGTGCCCCTCGCGCCCCAGCCAGGCGGCGATCTCCTCCTTGAGGTGGAATCCGGCGTGGTCGGCGGCGATGACGAGTCGCACGGCAACTCTCCCTGGCCCGGACGGCGGGCCCGGGCATGATACCGCGTTGCCCCCCTCCCGGGGGTGGCGTAAGCTGCCGCCATGGCCCTGGTGGAATGCGTGCCCAACTTCTCCGAGGGGCGGGACGCCGAGGTGCTGGACGCCATCGGCGCCGCCGTCACCCGGGTCTGTGGGGTCCGCCTGCTGGACGTCCACCGCAGCGCGCCGGTGAACCGATCGGTGTTCACGTTCGCCGGCCCGCCGGCGGCGGCGGGGGAGGCGGCCTTCGCCGCCATCGCCGCCGCCGTGGAGCGCATCGACATGGGCCGCCATGACGGCCTGCACCCCCGGGTGGGCGCCGCCGACGTCTGCCCCTTCGTGCCACTGGAAGGGGCCAGCATGGCCGATTGCGTGGAGCTGGCCCGGGAGGTGGGGCGGCGGGTGGGGGAGTCGCTACAGGTCCCTGTGTTCCTCTACGAGGCGGCCGCCGCCTCCCCGGAGCGGGCCCCGCTGCCGGCCGTCCGCCGGGGCGGCGCCCAGGGACTGTCACGGCGCATGGCCCACCCCGACTGGCGGCCGGATTTCGGCCCGCCGGCGCTCCACCCCCGCGCCGGGGCCTGCGTCATCGGGGCCCGGAGGCTGCTGGTGGCCTTCAACATGAGCCTCGACCGGGCCGACGGCGGGCTCGCCCGGGAGATCGCCGCGGCGCTGCGCGGCCTCGGCGGCGGGCTGCGCACCCTGGGCTGGACCCTGCCGCCGCCGGGGGTCTCCCAGGTCTCCTGCAACCTCACCGACCTGGACGCCACGCCGCTGCACGCGGTCTTCGCCGCCTGCCGCCACGAGGCGGCCCGGCGGGGCGCCCGCGTCGCCGGCTCGGAGATCGTCGGGCTGGTGCCGCTCCGGTCCATGCTGGACGCCGGCGCAGCGGCCCTGGAGGGGGAGGGAGGGCCGGCGGGCCCGGTACCCGGGGCCGGCGGCGCCGGACAGGATGCCCTGGTGGCGGCGGCGGCGCGATGGCTGGGGCTCTCAGGGTTCGACCCGCGCCGGACGATCCTGGAGCGCGCCCTGGCGGAGGCCCGCTGAGGCCCTCAGGACTCGGCCAGGCGCTCGATGACCTGGATCAGGACGTCGTCGAAAAACGGCTTGGCCAGCACCGCCAGCTCGGTCTGGCTCTCCACCTGCTCCCGCTCCGGTCCGTCCATGACGCCGGTCAGCAGCAGCGTCCGACCGGCGAGCCCGGCGTTGACCTGGGAGGCGTAGCTCCACAGGTCCAGGCCATTGCAGCCGGGCAGCAGGAAGTCCAGGACCAGCACGTCGGCAGCGGTGCGCTGGATGGCCTCCCGGGCGGTGGCGGCGTCGGCCGCCTCCTCCACGTCCATCCCGGCCCGCTCCAGAACGTCGCGCACGCGCCGGCGCAGCAGGGCATCGTCGTCCACGATGAGCACGCGGATGTTCACGTGTTGAATGTGGACCGCGCCGGCAGGCGGGGCAAGACGGCGCGCTAGCGCTGGCATCCCGGGCAGTAAAAGGTGCTCCGCCCCGACTGGACCGTGCGCCGGATGGGGCGGTGGCAGCGGCCGCAGGGCTCCCCCTCCCGCCCGTAGACGGCCAGGCGCCAGCCGTACTCCCCCCGGGCGCCATCGGCGCCGGTGAAGTCTCGCAGGGTGGTCCCTCCCAGGTGGATGGCGTCCCGGAGCACCGCCCGGATGGCCGCGGCCAGCCGCTCCCACCGGGCCGCCGACAGCCGGCCGGCGGGGCGGCGGGGGTGGACCCCGGCCCGGTGCAGCGCCTCGGAGGCGTAGATGTTGCCGATCCCCACCACCTGGCGGCTGTCCATGAGGAAGGCCTTCACCGGCGCCCGGCGGCCGCGAGCGGCCCGCCGGAGCGCCGCGGGCTGGAATGCGGCGTCCAGCGGCTCCAGCCCCAGGTGGCGCAGGAGGCGGTGGCCCGACTCTTCTCCCGGCGGCAGCAGCTCCACCACGCCAAAGCGGCGGGCGTCGTTGAAGCGCAACTGCCGGCCGCCGTTCAGCGCCACGATGACGTGATCGTGGCGGGCCAGGCGGCGGCGGGCGGGGACCACCGACAGCCGCCCGCTCATCCCCAGGTGGAGCATGAGCACGGCGCCCCCCTCCAGGTCCAGGAGGAGGTACTTGGCCCGGCGGCGCACCCCCAGGATGCGGCGGCCGGGGAGCCCCCGGGCCAGCGCGGCGGAGTCCACCGGCCAGCGCAGGCGCGGCTCGCGGACCTCCACCCGGCCCACCCGCCGGTTGACCAGCAGCGGCAGCAGGGCACGGCGGACGCTCTCCACCTCGGGCAGCTCGGGCATGGGGGGAATCCTACCGCCTGATTGGGTTATCCTGTGTGCCCTTGCTCGCCGTCCTCATCGTCGTCTTCCTGGTGGCGGTCAACGCCTTCTACGTGACCGCCGAGTACGCCGTGGTGGGGGTGGGCAGGCCGCGGGCGGCGCGGCTGCGGCGGGAGGGGCGCGCCTTCGCGGGGCTGCTGGAATCCATGGTGGCCGAGCCCCGGCTCATGGACCGGGCCATCACCGCCTGCCAGATCGGCATCTCCGCCTCCAGCCTGGCGCTGGGGGCCTACTCCCAGATGGCCCTGGCCCCGGACCTGGCGCCTATCCTGGCGGGCTGGACCGGCTGGAGCGATCTGGCCGCCCACACCGCCGCCGTGGTGACCATCCTGGCCGGCACCAGCGGCCTTCAGATCGTCCTGGGAGAGCAGGTCCCCAAGACCATGGCGGTGCGGGATCCGGCCGGCTGGGGCCTGCGCACGGCGCTGCCCCTGAAGGCCTCCATGGCCCTCTTCGCCGTCTTCATCTCGGCCCTCACGGCCATGTCCAACCTCATCCTGAAGCTGCTCCGCCTGCCAGCGCTGCCCGAGCACTACCTCCACTCCTCCACGGAGATCGGCTGGCTGGTGGCCCAGAGCGCACGGGCCGGCGCGCTGCGGCCCGAGGTGGGTGACCGCCTCCACAACGCCCTGCGCTTCGCCGGCCGCACCGCCATGGACATGATGGTGCCGCGGGTGCGCGTGCGCGCGGTGCCCGACACCATCTCCATGGATGAGCTGCGCCGGGTGGTGCGCGAGGCGGATCACACCCGCATCCCGGTGTACCGGGACTCGCTGGATGCCATCCTGGGGGTGATCCACGCCAAGGACGTCCTGCTGCGCACCCGGGGCGGGGGCCCGCAGCCCCGGCCGGCGGACCTCGTCCGTCCCATCCCCCTGGTGCCGTGGAGCGCGCGCGCCCTGTCGCTTCTGGAGACCATGCGCGCCGAGCACGCCGGCATGGTGGTGGTCCTGGACGAGCACGGCGGCACCGCCGGGATCGTCACCCTGGAGGATCTGGTGGAGGAGGTGTTCGGCGAGGTGGAGGACGAGTTCGACGCGGCCGGCCCGGCCATCGGCCGTCTCCCCGACGGGCGCCTGCGGTTGCGGGCCGAGGACGCCATCGACTGGGTCAACGCCACCTACGGACTGAGGCTCCGCTCCGACGAGGCGCGCACCGTGGGCGGCCTGCTCATGGAGGCTCTCAACCGTGTGGCCCGGCCCGGTGACAGCATCGTCAGCCCGGGCTACCGGCTGGAAGTGGAGCGGGTGAGCGGCCGGCGCATCGAGACGGTCCTGGCGGTGCCGCTGGGCGAGAGGCGCGAGCCATGATCGTGGCGGTCCTCATCACCACCGCGGGCGTCATGGCCCTGATCCTGCTCAACGGCCTGTACGTGGCCACCGAGTTCGCCCTCATCGGGTCCCGGCGCACCCAGCTGGAGACCATGGCCCGCACGGGACGCCGCCGCGCCCGCAAGGTGCTGGCCCTCATCACCGACCTGCGCTCCCTGGACCGGGCCATCGCCACCATCCAGGTGGGGATCACCTGCGCCAGCCTGGGCCTGGGGATGTACGGGGAGCACGCCGTGGCCAGCCTGCTGCGGCCCCTGCTGGCCGGCCTGGGCCCGGTGTCGGAGGCGGCCTCCCACGGCCTGGCCTCCCTGCTGGCCATCATCGTGCTGACCTACCTGCACGTGGTCATCGGCGAGGTGGTCCCCAAGTCCATCGCCCTCCAGAACCCCTCCGGGACCGCCATGTGGGTGGAGCCACCCCTGCGCTTCACGGCCCTCCTGATGCGGCCCTTCGTGGTGGGCCTGGCGGCCCTCAGCGGCGTCATCCTCAAGATCCTAGGGGTCCGGCCCCAGGCTGAGTCGGCCCGGGCCTTCTCCCTGGACGAGCTGGACTCGGTCATCGAGGAGAGCGGCGCCGGGGGGATGCTGCAGGCGGAGCAGGCGGTGATCCTGGCCAACCTGGTGGACTTCGAGGACCTGCAGGTGCGGCAGGTCATGATCCCCCGCAACCAGGTCACCGGCCTC
>JBFGDW010000069.1:0-13002 GCA_041580435.1 Candidatus Polarisedimenticolia bacterium
CGAGGCGGAGCTGGCGCAGCCGGTGGCGCCACCCGGTCTCGCCTGCGCCGCAGGCGCCGCCGCCTACCATCTCATCCTGCAGGGGGACGCGGCGGGGAGCGTGCCAGGCCGTGGCCCGTTCCTCGCCCTGGACCGGGCGCGCCTGGCCCGGCGGGCCGCCCCCGCCACCGGCCGGCCCCTGGCCGCCCCCGGTGGCGGCGCGCGGGCCGGGGCAGCCGCGGGCGCAGGGGCGCCGCCGCCGCTGCTGGTGGATGCCGGCGATGCCGTGGCCCTGGCCCTGGCCGATCAGATCCAGGCCGACCTGCTGGAGATGGGAGTCGAGCTGGAGGTCCGGCTGGAAGCGCCGGCGCGCTATGCCGAGCTCCTGCGCGGCGGGCGGTACGGCGCGGCGCTGGCGGGGCTGCGGCCGGTCTTCGCGCGCCCGGAGCTGGACCGCCTCGCGTGGCGCCACGCCACCGGTGGCGATGAGGGCGTGCTGGCGCGGGCGATCCCGCTGGTGGGTGTGGATGACTGCTGGGCCTGGCGACGCCCGTCGGAGGCCGGCCCGGTTCTCCGCCGGCTGGCGGTGCCGCCTGTCGGGGTGCGCCCGTGACCCTGGCGCGCCGCATCGCCGCCGCCCTGATCCTGCTGGCCGCAGGGGCGGTGCTGGCCCCTGGGGCCTGCTTCTACCGGCAGCTGGAGCAACGGCTGGAGGAGCTGGAGGACCGGGAGGCGGCCGAGCTGCACGCCGCCCTGGATCGCCGCCTGGCCGATCTCCAGGCGGGCCTGGAGGGGGGGGTGGCGCGGGCGGCGGCCGAGCTCGCCGCCGACGGACCCTTCCTGGCGGTGGCGCTGTCCCCACCCGCCGCGCGCATCCCCGCCGCCGACCGTGCCGTGCGCGAGAGGGGGCCGGCGCTGCTGGCCGCCAGCGACCTGGATGCCCTCTGGATCGTCGGGGGCGATGGAGAGGTCATCGCCTGCGGCCACTGGCCGGCCCGGGCCGGGGGGAGCCGCTCCGATCTGGCGAGGGCTCCCGCCGGGCGCGCCTGGCTCTCCCGGGAGCGGGTCCGCAACGAGGACTGGCCGGCGCTGCTCCTATCCGAGCCCGTCCCCACCGGTGGCACGCCCCTCCGGCTCGTGGGGGGCATGCGCCTGGACGAGGCGGTGCGCCACCGGCTGGGAGCCGGTGCGTCGCTGGCCCTGGCGCTGTTCGACGCCGAGGGGGATCTCCTGGCCGCCCACCCCTGGCCCTTCCCCATGGACCGCCTGCCGGAGGAGATGCGCGCCGCGGCCCGGGAGGGGGAGGGACGCCTGGAGCGGCGGGGAAGCTTCGCCGGGGGGACGGGGCTGCTCGTCGCGGGCCGGACGCTGCTGGCGGATGGCGAGGTGGGAGGAGTGCTGGTGGCGGTGCGCAGCCTGGAGGCGCTGGCGGCCTGGCGCCGGCAGGTGCTGCTGACCCTGTCGCTCCTGGGCCTGGGGGCGGTGGGGATCGCCGGCGTCTCCGGCCTGTGGCTGGGACGGCGGCTGGCGGCGCCGGTGCGCGAGCTGACCGCCGGCACGCAGCGCATGGCCACCGGCGAGCTGGACGAGGACCTGCCCGTGCGCTCCCGGGACGAGGTGGGGCGTCTCACCGAGTCGTTCAACGCCATGGCGGCGGCCATCCGCCGCAGCCAGCGGGAGCTGGCGGAGTCGGAGCGGCTGGCAGCCTGGCGGGACGCGGCGCGCCGCATGGCCCACGAGGTGAAGAATCCTCTCGCCCCCATCCGCATGTCGGTGGAGAACCTGCGCCGGGCCCGGGAGCGTTCCCCGGAGCGGTTCGCGGCGCTGTTCGACGAGGAGTGCCGCACCATCCTGGAGGAGGTGGACGCCCTGCGCCGGCTGGTGGACGAGTTCTCACGCTTCGCCCGGCTGCCCGAGCCCCGGCCCCGGCCCATTCTCCCGTCGGACCTGATCCGGCACGCGGCCGATCTGTACGCCGCCTCCCTGGATGGCGTGGACCTGGAGGTGGAGGCCGGCCCGGATCTCGCGCCAGCGCCGCTGGACCCCGAACTCATGGGCCAGGTGCTCAAGAACCTGCTGAGCAACGCCCTGGAGGCCGTGCCGCGCCCCGGCGGCCGCATCCGCCTGGCGGCGGCGCGGCGCGGGGAGGAGCTGGTGCTGTCAGTGGCCGACAACGGCCCGGGCATCCCGCCGGAGATCCGCGCGCGGCTGTTCGAGCCGCAGATCACCACCAAGCGCGCCGGCTCGGGGCTGGGCCTGGCCGTGAGCCGGCAGATCGTCGAGCGGCACGGCGGCCGCATGGAGGTGGAGACCTCCCCCACGGGGACGGCGTTCCATGTCATCCTCCCCGTGGCCGCGCCCCCCGGGAAGGCCGGGTTGGGTGCAGGTCCCGACGCCTGAGGAGGAGAGCGTGGCGCGCATCCTGATCGTGGACGACGAGAAGAACGTGCGCGCCACCCTGGCCCGCGCCCTGGCCCTGGAGGGGCACGAGACCGCCGGTGCCGGCGACGGCGAGGAGGCACTGGTCCGGCTGGACGGGGGCGGCTTCGACCTGGCCGTGGTGGACCTGGCCATGCCGGCCCTGGACGGCCTGGGGCTGCTGGCGGCGCTGCGGCGCCGCGGGGACGCCACGCCGGTGATCATCCTCACCGCCCACGGCAGCGTGCCCCGGGCTGTTGAGGCGCTGCGGGCCGGGGCGTTCGACTTCCTGGAGAAGCCCCCCGACCGGGACCGGCTCCTGCACGCGGTGGGGCTGGCGCTGGAGCGGTCGCGCCTGGGGCGGGAGATCCAGGAGCTGCGCCGGGAGACGGGCGGGGCCGGCGAGATGATCGGCACCGGGCCGCTCATGGAGCGGCTGCGCGCCGACATCGCCCTGGCCGCCCCCAGCGATGGGCGGGTGCTCATCACCGGCGAGCACGGCACCGGCAAGGAGCTGGTGGCGCGGGCGGTGCACGCCGCCAGTCCCCGGAGCGGCGGGGCGTTCGTCAAGGTGAACTGCGCCGCGGTCCCCGAGACGCTGTTCGAGTCGGAGCTTTTCGGTCACGTGCAGGGGGCGTTCACCGGCGCCCGGGAGAACCGGCAGGGGAAATTCGAGGCGGCCCACGGCGGTACGCTGTTCCTGGACGAGGTGGGTGAGATCCCGGTTCACCTGCAGCCCAAGCTGCTGCGAGCCATCGAGACCGGCGAGGTGGAGCGGATCGGCGGCCGCGGCGAGTTCCAGGTGGACGTCCGGGTGGTGGCCGCCACCAACCGGGACCTGGAGGCGGAGGTGGCGGCGAGCCGCTTCCGCGCCGACCTCTTCTACCGCCTCAACGTCATCCGCCTGCACGTGCCCCCCCTCCGGGACCGGCGCCAGGACATTCCCGATCTGGCGCGCCGCTTCCTGGCCGACTGCTGCCGGCGCAACGGCTTCCCCGCCAAGGCGCTGGAGCCCGAGGCGCTGGAGCGCCTGGCCGCCGGCGGCTACCCGGGGAACGTCCGGGAGCTGCGCAACGCCATGGAGCGCCTGGCCATCCTGACCCCCGGGGAGCGCATCCGCCCCGGCGACGTGGAGCGGCTGCTGGCCACTCCCGGACAAGGGCTGCCCGCATCGGCGTCCCTCAAGGACCAGGTGGCGGCGTGCGAGCGGGGCGCCATCGCCGCCGCCCTGGAGCAGCACGGCGGCAGCATGGCGGAGGCGGCCCGGGCTCTCGGGATGGAGCGCAGCCACCTCTACAAGAAGATGAAGGCGCTGGGGATGGAGCGGCCCGGCTCCTGACGGCCTCCGTGTCCCGGCGGACACGAGGCGTGCGGGAGAGACACGCCTGCCGGCCCGGCGCGACCTGGCGGCGCCACGCCGGGCAGGAAAACCGGGCGCAGCGGGGCGATCACCCTGCCGCCGAGGCCACTCCAGCGCCTGGCACGCTTCTCGCCATGTGGAAGGGCGAAAGGAGCGTGCCATGAGACGCAAGCCCACAACCCGGCATCATCGCCGCGCGCCGCGACCGGTCCTGTCGGCCGCGGCCGCACTCGCCCCCCTCCTCCTGCTGGCCTGCGGCGGGGAGGAGCCGCCTCCCGCCCGAAGCCGTCCGTCCAGCTACGGCATCGACGAGGTGACGCCGGCCTCCGCCCGCGCCACCACGCTGCGCCCGCCCATCCCCTCGCCGCCGCCCGCGCCGCCAACCGACGTGCCAAAGACCGGCAGCCCTGATGGGGCCACCGACAGGGAGAAGTCGGGGTTCCTGCTCCCCGAGCTGGGGATCGCCCCGGGAGACGGCGGCGATCACCTGGGTCAGGGGCAGCAGTTGTTCGCCCGCCGCGGCTACCTGGAGGCGGCGGCCCACCTGTCCGTGGCGGCCGAGGAGTCGCCGGAGTCCTGGTACGTCCACTACCTGCTGGGGCTGTCCCTGTGGAAGGCCGGGGACCTGGACGGCGGCGAGGGCGGCCTGCGCCGCGCCGCCGAGCTCAACCCGGGCTTCTCGAAGACGTTCGTCAACCTGTCGCGGCTGCTCAACGACGCCGGCCGTCACGGCGAGGCGCTGGCCGCCGCCGACCGGGCGGTGGACCTGGTCCCGGACGATCCGACCGGCCTCTACCTGCGGGGGCGCTCCCTGGCCAACCTGGGACGCAACCATGAGGCCGAGGAGGCCCTCGAGGCCAGCCTGCGCCTTGACCCCCATGGCGGTCACGTCCACAACCGGCTGGGCCTGCTGCTGCTGCAGCAGGAGCGCTTCCAGGAGGCTGTGACCCCTCTGGAGCGGGCCGCCGAGCTCCTGCCGGAGGTGGCCTACGTGCGCAACAACCTGGGAATGGCCTACGAGCGCACCGGCCGCACCCGCGAGGCGGCGGCCCAGTATGCCCAGGGGGTCCGGCTGGATGGCGAGCATCCCCGCCTGCTGGCCAACCTGGAGCGGATCCGCCCGCTGCTGGACCACGATCCACTCGTGGCCCTCGGCGAGGTGGAGCAGAAGAGTCCGGAGCGGGCCGCCCTGGAGGGTCCTGACGGAGACGGCCTGTGAGACCGTGAGACACAAGTGCGCGGGGCCGGCGGCGTCCGTCCGCCGGCCCCGCGCCGTTGCAGTGTCTCATCAGGGGCTCAGCGGCGCGACTTGAAGGTCCAGCCTGCCAGCACCTGCACGTCGTGCAGGTCGCCGAACACCAGGTTCAGCTCCACGGCGAAGTCGGTGCCGTCGCTCAGGCGCCATTCCAGGCCGCCGATGGCCTTCACCGCCACCTCGAAGTCGGTGTCGTCGTCCCCATCGTCGCCGAAGCGGCCGCGATTGCGGCGATGGTCGTGATCCACCAGCCCGAAGGCCAGGCCGCCGCCGGCGTAGGGGGTGAAGCCGGCCTCCACCCGCCGGAAGACGTAGTGCAGGGGCGCGTTGCCCACCAGCAGGTGGTGGTCATCCCCGACGCCCAGCTCGAAGTTGGGGACGAAGCGCAGGCGGTCGGCGACATTCCCGAGGTCCCAGTGGATGCCCACCACGGCCTGATCGGGGTCGTCGGCCAGGCCCACCCGGGGGCCCCATCCCCGCAGTCCCGCGCTGCCCCCTTGCTGGGCCATGGCCGGGGCGGCCAGCCCGGCCAGCAGGGCGCACGCCGCCAGGAATCGTCCTTTGCGTCCAAGCATCAGTCTCACGGTTCTCTCCCTTCCGTCACTCCGGTCGCCCCCGGGCAGTGGGCCCGGCAGGGTGTCGTTGCAACGTGGGGTGGGAAGACCGGGGGAACGATGGGCGGATCCTAGGGATCGGCCCCGGGAGGTGTCAAGCCCGGGGCCGACCGCCCCGGCGCAACCCCAGGTTCAGGATGCGCTGCAGCAGCTCGGCGTAGTCCAGGCCCGCCTTCTCCGCCGACTCGGCGAAGTCCTCGCCGTAGGCCAGCTGGGGGTTGGGGTTGGCCTCCAGCACGAACAGCTCCCCCTCCCGGGACAGGCGCATGTCGATGCGGGCGTAGCCGCTGATGTCCAGCACCCGGTAGATGCGCTTGCTCATGCGCACGATGCGCTCGGCGACGCCATCCGGAAGGTTCTCGGCCTCGCCGCTGGCGATGCCGTACTTCTTCTGGTAGTCGTAGTCCCACTTCACCTTGCGGGTGGCGATGCGGGGCATCTCCTCGGGGGCCTTGGTGAACAGCAGCTCCCAGATGGGGAACACCTGCAGCCGCTGGTTCCCCAGGACGCCGGTGTACAGCTCCCGCCCGGCGATGTACTGCTCCACCAGGGCGTCGGTGCCGATCCGGTCGTGGATGAAGGCGACCCGCTCGGCCAGCTTCGCGTCGTCCTCCACGATGGAGGCCTGGGAGATTCCCAGGGAGGCCTCCTCCACCAGGGACTTGACGAACAGGGGGAAGTCCAGGCGGGCCGGGCGCCGCACCTTGCGCCCCCGCTTGAAGACCGCGTACTCGGGGACGCGGATCCGGTGGTAGGTGAGGATCTGCTTGGACAGGGCCTTGTCCCGGGCCAGCATGAGCCCCCGGGGGGAGCACCCGGTGTAGGGCATCCCCAGCAGCTCCAGGTAGCTGACCACGTTCTGGTCGTAGGTGGCGACGCCGTCGAACTCCTCCAGCAGGTTGAACGCCAGGTCCGGCTTCCAGTCGTCGATGGCTTGCCGGATCACCACCAGGTCGCTGCGCACCCCCAGGGGCATCACCTCGTGCCCCAGCTCCCGCAGGGTGGCCACCACGTCGAACTCGGTCTTGAACGGCTGCACATCCTCGTCGGACATCCCCTCGATGCTGTCGGGCGGCACCAGGTCGGCGTGCATGAGGGCCAGGATGCGGAGCTTCTTCCTCATGGGATGCGGCTCCTCACAGCGCCAGCCGCAGCCGGCCGCGCTGCAGGTCGTTCATGGTGTGAACCGTGAGCAGGACCACCAGGTCCTCCCGGGAGCGGCGCTTGGGGTGGCGCAGGCGCAGCCTGAGGGTCCGGCAGCGGTTGATGAGGGCCCGCACGATCTGGTCCACGGTGTAGGGGGACTGGCCGGTCCAGCGGCAGACGGCCTCCAGCAGCTCGGGGCGGATGGAGCGGATGAAGGCCGAGGCCGCCTCGCGCTGGGCGTGGCGCTTCTCGTCGGAGAAGAGCTGGCGCAGGTCCCGGTCGTACTGGTCCGGGTCGTCGATGCCGTAGCGGATGCGGCGCTCCTCGTAGTGCTGGCCCAGGGTCTTGCGCAGCCGGCTCACCGGGTCCAGCTGCATCCTGGTGCGCACCGGCGGCACCTCATCGGCAATCTCGGCCATGAGCTCGTCCACGTACAGCAGCTTCTTGAGGGCCGGCCAGCCCTTGTAGCGCGTGCGCCACCCCGAGCGCGAGGTCATCCAGACGGCGAAGGTCTCGGCGAAGTCCTCGTCGGGATGGCTCTGGGCGTACCACGAGTCCAGGTGGTGCACGAAGCGCTTGCTGAACGGGCGCGGCCGGTAGACCGCCGGGTAGGGCTGGGTGGAGTGGCCGAAGAGCTGCTGCCAGCGCCGCCGGCGCCGGAGCAGGTAGGCGTGGTCCAGGGCGTGGCCCGTCTCGTGGCGCAGGATGCGCATGCACCAGGTCCGGCTGGCCCCCTCGGCCTCCAGCATCTGGCTGCGCTCCAGGCGCACCAGCCGCGGGTGGACCATGTAGAAGGGGATGGCCACGCCGGGGACGCCGCCGGGGGAGAACCACTCGTCGGAGAGCCAGAAGTGGGGGCGGAAGCGCAGGCCCCGGCGCTCCAGCTCGCCGTACAGGGCCTCGATGCGCCGCGCCAGCACCGTCCCCTCGATGCGCAGGTCCAGATCGCAGATCCGCGTGGCCAGGAGCCGCTCGGTGGTCCACCTGGCCCACCGTGGGCGGGACGGCATGCGGCGGCGGGCGGGCCCGGGCTTGCGGCTCATGGCGTCACCATCGGCGTTGGGGGAGCTGGCGGAGGGGGCAGGATTCGAACCCGCGGTGCTTGCGCACTGTGGTTTTCAAGACCACCGCCTTAAACCACTCGGCCACCCCTCCCGGCGAAGGGGGCATTATAACTGTTATAATCCGCGCCGGCCCGCCGCCTCAAACGGCGGGGAGGAGAGCCCTTGAGCCTCACGTCCGCGACCCCGCCGTCCGCCCATGCCCCCGTGCGCCGCGCCGTCTTCCCGGTGGCCGGGCTGGGCACGCGCTTCCTGCCGGCCACCAAGGCCCAGCCCAAGGAGATGCTCCCCCTGGTGGACAAGCCGGTGATCCAGTACGTGGTGGAGGAGGCCATCGCCTCGGGCATCAGCCACGTGACCCTGGTGACCGGCCGGGGCAAGAACGCCATCGAGGACCACTTCGACGTCTCCTTCGAGCTGGAGACGCTGCTGGAGCGGCGCGGCGACACCCAGAAGCTGGAGACGGTGCGCCGCATCTCCAACCTGGTGCAGTTCTCCTACGTGCGCCAGAAGGAGGCCCTGGGCCTGGGCCACGCCGTGCTCACGGCCCGCAGCGCGGTGGGGGACGAGCCCTTCGCCGTCTGCCTGGGCGACGACATCATCCACGCCCCGGTGCCGTGCCTGGCCCAGCTCATCGACGTCTACCGCCGCACCGGTGGCTGCGTGGTCGCCGTGGAGGAGGTGGAGCGGGAGCGGGTCTCGTCCTACGGGGTGGTGGACGCCGAGGAGGTGGGCGACGGCGTCTACCGGGTGCGCGACCTGGTGGAGAAGCCGCCGGTGGAGTCGGCCCCCTCCAACCTGGCCATCATCGGGCGCTACATCCTGGCGCCGGAGATCTTCACCCACCTGGAACGCACCGCGCCCGACGCCAAGGGGGAGATCCAGCTCACCAACGGACTGCGCGCCCTGGGCAAGGAGATGCCCATCCACGCCGTCCGCTTCCAGGGGCAGCGCTACGACACCGGCAACAAGCTGGGGTTCCTGAAGGCGACGGTGGAGTTCGCCCTCAGGCGCGACGATCTGGGGGAGGCGTTCCGGACCTACCTGGAGAGCCTGGACCTGGCTGCCGTGCCGGTCCGGAAGGGGCGGGGCTAGGCGTCCTTCTTCCCGGACCCGGCGGCCTTCCTGGCCCCGGCGTCCTTCCCCTCGCCACCGGCCTTCTCGGCCTTGGCCCCCTTCCCCTCGCCGCCCTCGGCCTTCTTGCCCTCGCCGGGCTCGCCCTTCTTCCCCTTGCGGGCGTAGTCGGTGACGTACCACCCCTCTCCCTTGAACTGGATGGCCGGCGAGGAGATGAGGCGCCTGGTGGAGCCGCCGCACTCGGGGCAGCGGGGCGCGCGGGCGCCCCGCTTCTGGATCTTCTCCATGCGGTGCTGGCAGGCGGTGCACTCGTACTCGTAGAGGGGCACGTCCGGTCCTCCGGGGGGCTTGAACTTAGCGGCGCGGCGCGGCTGGCGTCAAGGAGCCAATATAATGGCGGCTGCCCATGGACGCCATCCGCATCACCGGGGGCCGGACGCTGGCAGGCCGGGTTCAGGTCTCCGGCGCCAAGAACGCCATCCTGCCCGCCCTTGCCGCGTCGCTGCTCACCGATCAGGAGGTGGAGCTGGCCAACGTCCCAGACGTGCGCGACGTGGCGACCATGTTCCGGGTCCTGGAGCACCTGGGCGGCACCTTCAGCCGGGACGGCGGCCGGGCCCGCGTGCGGGTCGCGCGCATCCTGGAGCCGGAGGCCCCCTACGACCTGGTGCGCACCATGCGCGCCTCCATCCTCACGCTGGGGCCCCTGCTGGCGCGACATGGCCGGGCCCGGGTCTCCCAGCCCGGCGGCTGCGCCATCGGCGCGCGGCCGGTGAACGAGCATGTCCAGGCGCTGCAGGCCCTGGGTGCCGAGGTGGGCCTGGAGCACGGCTACATCGAGGCCCGGGCCCGCCGCCTCACCGGCGCCGCCTTCACCTTTGACACGGTCACGGTGACCGGGACGGAGAACGCCATGATGGCGGCCACCCTGGCCCGGGGGATCACCCGGCTGCGCAACTGCGCCCGGGAGCCCGAGGTGGCCGATCTGGCCGAGCTGCTCAGCGCCATGGGTGCCCGGATCCAGGGCGCCGGCACCGAGACCATCGAGATCGAGGGGGTCGAGTCGCTGGGCGGGGCGAGCCATCCGGTGCTGCCCGACCGGATCGAGGCCGGCACCTTCATCTGCGCCGCCGCCATGGCCGGCGGCGAGGTGACGGTGGAGCGCTGCCGGCCCGAGCATCTCTCGGCCCTGCTGGAGCGCCTGGCGCGCTGTGGCGTGGATCTCGAGTCCGGTGCCGACTCGGTCCGGGTGCGCGGCGGCGGCGAGCTGCGCGCCTCGGACATCTCCACCCGCCCCTTTCCGGGATTCGCCACCGACCTGCAGGCCCAGTACATGGCCCTCATGACCCAGGCCCGCGGCGCGGCGGTGATTCACGAGACCATCTTCGAGAACCGGTTCATGCACGTGCTGGAGCTGCAGCGGCTGGGGGCCCGCATCCGGGTGGAGGGGCACAGCGCCGTGGTGGAGGGGCCCACGCGCCTCTCCGGCGCCCCGGTCATGGCCACCGACCTGCGGGCGTCGGCCTCCCTGGTCCTGGCCGGGCTGGTGGCCGGCGGCGACACCCTGGTGCGCCGGGTCTACCACCTGGACCGGGGGTACGAGGCCATAGAGGCCAAGCTCCGGGGCCTGGGAGCGCAGGTGGAGCGGGTCCGGGAGTGAGTTCAGGGCGGCTGCGGCCGCCGGGAGGATGCCATGAGCGGCGTGGCGGACTGCCTGTTCTGCAAGATCGTGGCCGGCAAGATGGGGACGCTCACCCACCAGGACGACCTGGTGGCGGCCTTCGAGGACATCAACCCCCAGGCGCCGAGCCACACCCTCATCGTGCCCCGGGAGCACATCGCATCGCTGGCCGATCTCGGTGGGGACCACGAGGCGCTGGCCGGGCGGCTGCTGGCCACGGCGTCAAGGCTGGCGGCGCAGAAGAAGCTCAAGGGGTACCGGGTGGTGATCAACAGCGGCGCCAGCGCCGGCCAGTCGGTCTTCCACCTCCACCTGCACCTGCTGGGGGGGCGGCCGTTCCACTGGCCGCCGGGCTGATCCCGGAACGCCGCCGTGGAGCCCGAGGTGTTCACGCGCACCTGGCCCGTGCGGCTCATCCCGGCCGTCACGGCGGCGGGGGCCGGCTGGCTCCTGCTGGCCGACGCGGCCGCCGGGCGCCTGGAGGCCTCCTGGTGGACGGCGGCGGTGGCCCTGGTGGGCGCCGTCACTCTGGTGGCGGCGGTGCTGGCATGGACCGACCGGGTGACGGTGGACGATGCGGGGCTGCACGCCCACAACCTGCTGCTGCGGCGCCTGGGGCGCCGGCCCCGCACCCTGCCGTGGGAGAGCCTGCGGGCCGTGCGCCGCTTCCACGGGCCGCCGCGGCCGGGGCCGGGATCCGGGCGCGGGCCCCGCGCCCTGTTCGTGATCCGCGACGACGGCGGGCGCTGGGTGCTGGACTCGCTGCAGGGGATGGAGCGCCTCGAGGAGCTGCTCGAGGCCCGGCTGGCGGCGGCTTCCGGCGCGAGTGCCCCGCCGGTGCTGTGATAAACTGCCCCTCCCCCGATCCCTTCATTCCCGGAGGTCATCGTGCAGGATCCCATCATTCTGAGCGCCGTGAGAACGCCCATCGGCCGCTTCCTGGGCGGGCTGTCCAGCCTGTCCGCCACCCAGCTGGGCGCGCTGGCGGTGGCCGAGGCGGTGCGCCGCGCCGGCGTCTCCCCCGACGCGGTGGACGAGGTCATCATGGGCAACGTGGTCTCCGCCGGCCTGGGGCAGAACCCGGCGCGCCAGGCGGCCCTGGGGGCCGGACTGCCGCCTGCCGTGTCGGCGGTGACCATCAACAAGGTCTGCGGCTCGGGCCTGAAGGCGGTGATGCTGGCGGCCCAGGCGGTCAAGCTGGGGGATGAGTCGGTGGTGGTGGCCGGCGGCATGGAGTCCATGTCCCGGGCCCCCTTCCTGGTGGAGGGTGCGCGCAGCGGCTACCGCCTCGGCCACGGCGAGCTGGTTGACTCGGTGATCCGGGACGGCCTGTGGGACGTCTACGAGGACTACCACATGGGGTGCACCGCCGAGGTGGTGGCCGCGGAGTACAAGGTGACCCGGGAGCAGCAGGACGCCTGGGCCCTGCAGAGCCACCAGCGGGCGGTGGCGGCCATGGACGCGGGCCGCTTCAAGGCGGAGATCCTGCCGGTGGAGATCCCCGGCCGCAAGGGGGAGATCACCCGGGTGGAGGCGGACGAGTCGCCGCGCCGGGACACCTCGCTGGAGGCGCTGGCCCGGCTGCGGCCGGTGTTCCAGAAGGACGGCACCGTGACCGCCGGCAACGCCCCGGGCCTCAACGACGGCGCCGCGGCGCTGCTGGTGACCTCGGCCGCGCAGGCCAAGACGCTGGGGCGCGAGCCCCTGGCCCGCATCGTGGGTTACGCCACCGGCGGCCTGGAGCCGCGGCTGGTCATGATGGCCCCGGAGGTGGCGGTGCGCAAGCTGTGGAAGCGCACCGGCTGGTCCGCCGGCGACGCCGATCTGTACGAGTTCAACGAGGCGTTCGCCGTGCAGCAGGTGGCCCTGTCCCGCACCCTGGAGATCCCGGCGGAGAAGATCAACGTCAACGGCGGGGCGGTGGCCCTGGGGCACCCCATCGGCGCCTCCGGCGCCCGGGTGCTCACCACCCTCATCCACGCCCTCAAGGACCGGGGCAAGCGCCGCGGCATCGCCGCCCTCTGCCTGGGCGGCGGCAACGCCGTGGCCATGGCCGTGGAGGTGATCTGATGGACCCGCGGCGCGTGGGCGTGGTGGGGGCCGGCACCATGGGGGCCGGCATCGCCCAGGTGTTCGCCGCCTCCGGGCGGGAGGTGGTCCTGGTGGACTCGGCCGCCGGCGCCCTGGACGGCGCCCGCAAGCGCATCGGCGGGAGCCTGGACAAGCTGGCGGCCAAGGGGAAGCTGGAGCCGGCGGCCGCGAAGGAGGCGCTTGCGCGCATCACCTTCGCCTGCGACTTCGAGGCCCTGGCGCCGACCCAGTTCGTGGTGGAGGCCATCTACGAGAACGTGGAGGCCAAGCGGGAGATCTTCAAGCGCCTGGACGGCCTGTGCAAGAAGGACGTCATCCTC
>JBFGDW010000070.1:0-12875 GCA_041580435.1 Candidatus Polarisedimenticolia bacterium
CTGCTGGACGGCGACTTCCGGGTCTGGAGCCTGCTGGCGGGCCTGACCCAGCCGCTGTTCGCGGGCGGGCGGCTGAGGGCTGGCGTGAGCCGGGCCCAGGCCGCCGAGGACGAGGCTCTTGCCCGCTGGGCCGGTGCCGCCCTCAGGGCCTTCGGCGAGGTCGAGTCGGCCCTGGCGGTGGGCGCCCTGCTGGAGCGCCGCGAGACAAGCTTGACGGAGGCGGCGGACCAGCTGGCGGGGGCCCGGGCCCTGGCCGAGGAGCGCTACCGCGGCGGCGTGGGCGACTACCTGACGCTGCTGGAGTCCCAGGGGCGCGAGCTGGCGGCGCGCAGCGCCGTGCTGGCGCTGCGCCGCCAGCGCCTGGACAATCGCATCGACCTGCACCTGGCCCTGGGGGGCGGCTTCGGCCCGCCCGCGGCGGCCGAGCGGGCGGAGTGGCGGCCGTGAACGTGAAGAGAACCCTCCAGATCGTCCTGCCCCTGGCCATCATGGCGGTGGGCGCGTCGGTGGCCGTCCTTCTCTATGCCCTGCGGCCCGAGGCGGAGCGCCGGGCGCCCCAGGCCGTGGCGCCGCTGGTGCGGGTGCACCAGGTGGCCCTGGACGACATCCCCCTCACGGTGAGCAGCCAGGGGACGGTGACGCCGCGCACCGAGAGCACCCTGGTGGCGGAGGTGGGAGGGAGCATCCTGGAGGTGGGGCCGTCCTTCGTGGCCGGCGGCTTCTTCCAGCGTGGCGAGCTCCTGGTCCGGATCGATCCTGGCGACTACCGGCAGGCGGTGGTGCGCTCCCGCGCCCGCATCGCCGAGGCCGAGCTTCGCCTGGCCCGGGAGGAGGCGGAGGCGGAGGTGGCGCGGCGTGAGTGGCAGGACCTGGGCGGCGGCGCCGAGCCGTCGCCTCTCACCCTGCGCCAGCCCCAGGTGGCCGAGGCCGAGGCGGCCCTTGCGGCGGCCCGCGCCGACCTGGAGGTCGCCGAGCGCAACCTCCAGCGCACCGAGGTCCGGGCCCCCTACCCGGGGCGGGTGCGGGACAAGCGGGTGGGGGTCGGCCAGTTCGTGACGCCGGGGACCCCTCTGGCCAGCATCTACGCGGTGGATGTGGCCGAGGTCCGCCTCCCCCTTCCCAGCCGGGAGCTGGCCTACCTGGACCTGCCCCTGGGCCACCGGGGAGCCAGCGGCCCGGCCGCCGGTCCGCCGGTGATCCTGCGGGCCGAGTTCGCCGGTGCCACCCACCAGTGGTCCGGCCGCATCGTGCGCACCGAAGGGGAGATTGACCCGCGCACCCGCATGATCCACGCGGTCGCCCAGGTGGAGGATCCGTACGGACGGGGGCCGGGCACCGGCCGCCCGCCGCTGGCGGTGGGGATGTTCGTGCACGCCGAGATCCAGGGGGAGATGGCCCGGGGCGTGGCCGTCCTGCCCCGGGCGGCGCTGCGCGGCGAGACCCAGGTGCTCGTGGTGGACGGGGAGGACCGGCTGCGATTCCGGGACGTGGAGGTGCTGCGCCGCACCGAGACCAGCGTCATCATCCGGGCCGGGCTCGAGGACGGGGAGCGGGTCTGCCTCTCGCCGCTTGCGGCGGTCACCGACGGCATGCAGGTGCGCACGGAAGGGCCGGGATGACCTCCATCGGCTGGTTCGCCCGGAACAAGGTCGCGGCCAACCTGATCATGGCCCTCATCCTGGCCGGCGGCTTCCTCACCGTCTTCTCCCTGAAGAAGGAGGTCTTCCCCGAGTTCTCCCTCAACCTCATCACCATCACCGTTCCCTACCTGGGCGCAGCCCCCGGGGAGGTGGAGGAGGGGGTCAACCTGCGCATCGAGGAGGCCATCCAGGGCCTGGATGGCGTCAAGGAGATCACCTCCGTGGCCAGCGAGGGGGTGGGCCTCGTGACGGTGGAGCTGCACCTGGGCGCCGACGTCCGCAAGGTCCTGGACGACGTCAAGTCCAGGGTGGACGCCATCGACACCTTTCCCGACGAGACCGAGAAGCCCATCATCCGCGAGATCACCAACCGTAGGGAGGTCATCGATGTGGCCGTCTCCGGCCCGGTGGACGAGCGCACGCTGCGGACGGTGGCGGAGCAGGTCCGTGACGACATCGCCGCCCTGCCCGGCATCACGGTGGTGGAGCTGGCCAACGCCCGCCCGTTCGAGATCGCCATCCAGGTGGCCGAGGAGGACCTCCGGCGCCACGGCCTGACCTTTGACGCGGTGGCCGAGGCGGTGCGGCGCTCGTCGCTGGATCTCCCCGGGGGGACCGTGAAGACCGAGGCGGGCGAGGTCCTTCTGCGCACCAAGGGCCAGGCCTACCAGGGGGAGGAGTTCGAGAGACTGGTGCTCCTCACCCGGCCCGACGGCACTCACCTCCGCCTGGGGGAGGTGGCCCGCGTGGTGGACGGCTTCGAGGACACGGACCAGTCGGCCCGGTTCGACCAGGAGCCCGCCCTCATGATCCAGGTGTTCCGGACCGGTGAGCAGAGCGCCCTGGCCATCTCCGACGCCGTCCACGGTTACGTGGAGACGGCGCAGGCCCGGATGCCCCCGGGCATCCGCCTGACCACCTGGAACGACGCCGCCGACATCCTGCGCAGCCGTCTCGACCTCATGGTCCGCAACGGACGCGCCGGGTTCATCCTGGTGTTCATCACCCTGGCCGTCTTCCTGCGTTTCCGCCTGGCCTTCTGGGTCAGCCTGGGCCTGCTCATATCGTTCATGGGAGCCATCTGGCTCATGCCCGCCCTGGGCGTCTCCATCAACCTGATCTCCCTGTTCGCCTTCATCCTGGTCCTGGGGATCGTGGTGGATGACGCCATCGTTGTGGGCGAGAACATCTACACCGAACAGGCAGCGACCCATGCGGGGCTCCAGGGCGCCATCCGCGGGGCGGAGCAGGTCTCCCTGCCGGTGGTGTTCGCGGTGCTGACCACGGTGGCCGCGTTCGTGCCGCTGCTGTTCGTGGCGGGCACCACCGGCAAGATCATGCGGGTCATCCCCCTCATCGTCATTCCCTGCCTCCTCTGGTCGCTGGTGGAGTCGCTCTGGATCCTGCCGGCGCACCTGTCCCACTACCGCCCGCCCCGGGAGGTGCAGGCCGGGGACAGCGGCTGGCACCTGTGGCGCCGCTTCCAGCGCGGCTTCGCCCACGGACTGCGCGCCTTCATCCAGCGCGGCTACCGGCCCTGGCTGGAGCGGGCGCTGGAGTGGCGCTACCTCACCCTGGCGGCGGGCGTGGCGGCCCTCCTTCTGACCCTGGGGGCCATGCAGGGGGGCCTGGTCCGGTTCGTCTTCTTCCCCGAGGTGGAGTCGGACTTCATCTCGGCGGCGGTGACCATGCCGCCTGGCACGCCCCAGGACGCCACCTCGGCGGCGGTGGGCCGCCTGGAGGCAAGCGCCGAGCGCGTGCGGCAGGAGCTGAGGGAGCGCACCGGCGGCCAGGACCTGTTCGAGCACATGTTCGCCGCCGTGGGGGAGCACCCGTTCCGGACCGCCCAGCGCCAGAACGCCGGCGGCGCCGCCCAGCGGGACATCTCATCCAGCCTGGGGGAGGTGACCATCCAGCTCGCTCCGGCGGAGACCCGCACCATCAGCAGCGCCGAGATCGCCGAGCGATGGCGCGATGCCACCGGCGACATCCCCGACGCCATCGAGCTGGACTACACGGCCACGCTTTTCTCCCCCGGCGCCGACGTGGACGTCCAGCTCACCGGGTCCGATCTGGACCGCCTGCAGGCGGCGGCCGAGATCCTCAAGGCGCGCCTGCGGGAGTACGCCGGCGTCTACGAGATCACCGACTCCTTCCGGGCCGGCAAGGAGGAGATCAAGCTGGACATCCTGCCGTCGGCGGAGGTCCTGGGGCTGACGCTGAGGGATCTGGGTCGCCAGGTGCGCCAGGCCTTCTACGGCGAGGAGGCCCAGCGCATCCAGCGGGGCCGGCACGAGGTCAGGGTCATGGTCCGCTACCCGCCGGAGGAGCGGCGCTCCCTGTCCGGCCTGGAGAACATGCGCATCCGGACTCCGGACGGGAGCGAGATCCCCTTCTCGGAGGTGGCCCGGGCGACCACAGGCCGGGGCTATGCCTCCATCCGCCGGGTGGAGCGCCGCCGGGCCGTCAACGTCACCGCCGACGTGGACCCGGCCCAGGCCACGCCTGGCGATATTATACAGGACCTGCAGTCACGGGTGCTGCCCGGGATCCTCGCCGCCCATCCGGGCGTCCGGGCCACCTTCGAGGGACAGCAGGCGGAGCAGAGGGAGACCATCGGCGGACTGGTGAACGGGTTCCTGCTGGCCCTCATCGCCATCTACGCCCTGCTGGCCATCCCGCTGCGCTCCTACGCCCAGCCCCTCATCATCATGGGCGCCATTCCCTTCGGCCTGGTGGGGGCGGTGTGGGGGCACCTGCTCATCGGCCTGGATCTCACCATCCTGTCCATGTTTGGCCTGGTGGCCCTCACCGGCGTGGTGGTCAATGACAGCCTGGTGATGGTGGATTTCATCAACCACCACCGGAAGGACGCCGATGAGCTGCACCAGGGGGTCCGCCAGGCCGGCGTGGCCCGGTTCAGGCCCATCCTCCTCACGTCCCTCACCACCTTCGCCGGCCTGTCACCCCTCATGCTGGAGCGCAGCATGCAGGCCCGGTTTTTGATCCCCATGGCGGTCTCCCTGGCCTTCGGCGTGCTCTTCGCCACCGTGATCACCCTCTTCCTGGTGCCCGCCGGTTACATGGTGCTGGAGGATCTGAAGGGGATCCTCTCGAGACTGCTGGGGGTGGCGCCGGCGGCGGGAGAGGCCGCTGGCACCACCGGGGACGCTCCCCCCGCCGCGGCGGGCCGGGAGGCCTGAGGGCCTCAGCCCTCGCCCAGCCGGCGCAGGGTCCCGGAGGCCCGCAGGGCCCGCAGGGCGTCCGCCTCGATCTGCCGCACCCGCTCCCGGGAGAGCTTCATCCGCCGGCCGATCTCGGCCAGCGTGTGGGCGCGCCCGCGGCCGATGCCGAAACGCAGGCGCATGACCTCGGCATTGCGCTCGCCCAGCGCGTTGAGCACGCGGGTGATCTGCTCGTGGAGCTCCCGCATCCGGGCCTCCCGCAAGGGCGAGGCGGCGGTGGGATCGGCCAGGGATTCCAGCGGATGGGGCCCCTCCTCGCTTCCCAGCTCCTCCAAAGAGCGCGGCTCGGGCACCAGCTCCAGGATCTCCCGCACCGTCTCCTCGGCCAGGCGCAGGCGCCGGGCGATCTCGCCGGGTGAGGGGGCGCGCCCCAGGCAGCGCGTGAGCTCGCCGGTGGCCTTGAGGATCTTGCGGCGCTGCTCCAGCTTGTGAACCGGGATCCGGATCAGGTGCCCGCGGGTGGCGATGGCACGCTGCAGCGCCTGCTTGATCCACCAGAAGGCATAGGTGGAGAACCGGGTGCCCCGGCCGGGGTCGTACTTCTCCACGGCGCGCATGAGCCCCACGTTCCCCTCCTGGACCAGGTCGGTGAGGGGCAGGCCGTGGCGAAGGTAGCCGCGGGCCACGTGGACCACCAGGCGCAGATGCCCCAGGGTGAACTCCTCGCGGGCCGCGTGGTAGCGCTCCCGCCAGGCGCGGATGCGGCGGTCCCGGGCCGGGCCGGCGGGCAGCCGGCGCAGGCGGGCCACGGCGCGGCGGGCCTGGCGCATGCGCCGGGCCAGTGTCTTTTCCCGGCGCGGATCGAGCACCGCGTGCTCCCGCACGTCCCGGAGGTAAGCGGTGAGGTCGCTGTCGATCCCGTGGGCCATCAGGGTCTCTCCGCGGGTATGAACAGCGGCCGCAGGGGGGTTGTTCCCGCCGCCGTGGACCCACGCCCCGGACAAGAGCATTCTCAGGGGTGAGGGGGCGGGCCTAGGCCAGATCCAGCATGCGCTGGATGGGGATCAGGGCGCGGCGCCGGAGGCGCTCGTCCACCTCCACCCGGTAGGCGGGGTCCAGGCTCGCCAGAGCATCCCGGATCCGCTCCAGCCGGATGCGCGCCATGTGGCGGCAGAAGACGTTGCACAGCCGGACGAACTCGGTCAGGGGGTACTCACCCTCCAGGTTGGCGGCCATCTCGCACTCGGTGCCCAAGAAGACCCGCTCCAGGCCGCGTTGGCCGATGCAGCGGGCCATCTCGGTGGTGCTCCCCACGAAGTCGGCCTCGGCCGCCACCTCGGGACGGCACTCCCAGTGGACCAGCACGGCGCGGCGGGGGTGGCCGCGTGGGATGCCGTGGTCGCGCCGCACCTGCAGGACATCCTCCAGGGTGATCTGATCGTGCACCTCGCACCGCCCCGCCGGCGTCGCGGCGTCGACACCCGGATGGATCAGCTCGATGTCGCTGCCGAGCCGCCGCAGCTCGATGGCGAGGTTGGCACCCATGAGGGCATCGGGGAGAAAGATGACCTTCCGGGCGCCGGTGGCCTGGATCACCTTCAGGGCGTTGGCGGAGGTGCAGCAGAAGTCCGACTCGGCCTTGAGGACGGCGTAGCTGTTGATGTAGGTCACCACGGGAGCCCCCGGGTGGGCGGCGCGCAGGCTGCGCACGTCCTGCGGTCCCACCGCGTCGGCCAGGCTGCAGCCCGCCTCCCTGTCGGCGATGAGCACGGTCTTGCCCGGGTTGAGGATCTTGGCGGTCTCGGCCATGAAGAAGACCCCGTTGAACAGGATCACCGGCTCGGCGGCGCGGGCGGCCAGCAGGCTCAGCGCCAGGGAATCGCCCCGGTGCTCCGCGCGGGCCAGGCGGTAGACCAGCGGGCTCATGTAGTTGTGGCCGAGGATCAGGGCGTTGCGGCGGGCGCGCAGGTGGAAGATCTCCTCCACCAGGTCCTGGCGGGCCAGGGCGTCCAGCTCCAGATCCGGCCGCAGGCCGGCGCGGTAGGCGGCGAAGGCGGCCGAGGCCTGGGTCATGTCGTTCCCCGTCCAGCCGGGCGCGTGCGCGGCCGGGGCAAAAAAAGGCGCCCGGAAAGCCCTGTTCCCGGGCGCCCCAGACGTCACTCGAAAGGGGCCAGAGTTCCGCCAATCCCCCCGACTCGAACCGGAGTCCGAGCCCTTTCGAGCTGACGCATCTGTCTGTCTCCGGCTCCTGACTGTGCAAGAAGCGTGCACGACCGGGGACGCGCGCGGGGGGCCGGAAAGGCTGGAATCGTGGCGCCGACGCGCCCGGCCGCCGGCCCAGATGGGGGCTCTCACCCAGGCTCCTGGCTCATCTCGCGCAGCCGCGGGAACCGGTGGTCGCGGTGGCGCCCGCGCCGGCGCGGATCGCCGCGGCTCTCAGCGCGGCTCGTCCCCTTCGTCGGTGAGCTCTCCGGACCGGTCCCAGGAGACGTGCAGCCGGGGGTCGTCCCCGCGGTGGAAGACGAACAAGCTGCGGGCCAGGTCCTTGCCCAGGACCACGTCCAGCTGGGTGGTGCGGTCGGCCGCCACCAGGTCGTCCAGCTGCGACCCCTGAACCTCCACCCGGTAGGGCGCCGGCAGGTACCGGTACAGATCCGTGCCGCTGTCGGCGGAGATGGCCATGGTGTAGGTGCGGTCCGGGTGGAAGCGGCGCATGTCGAGGTAGACGGTGAAGTGGCCCGGCTCGTCCTCGTTCTTGTGGGTGTGGGCGATGGCTGGCGAGGCCCGCTCGCGGCCCTTCACCAGCTCCCCCAGGGCGAAGCTGTAATCGGTGATGGGCTTGCCGTCGGGGGAGCGGAAGCGGAGATCCAGCTGGGCGAAGGCCGGCCGCCGGGCGCGGGTGGCCTCATGGGCCGCAGCCAGCTCCCGGCGCGCAAGACGGTAGGCCGTCTCGCTCCCCACGGCCAGGCAGCGCAGGATCAGGCGCAGGCTCTCGTGACGGGCCGGATCGGCGCTTCGGGTGATGCTGTTCATGAGCCCGTGGCGCTTCCCCGAGTGGACGAACTCCGCCAGGGCGGCGAAGGGAACATCTTCGATGGCGCCCGCCGGCCGGATCGCGCCGCGCACCCCGTCCAGGGTGAAGCGCCGGAAGTTCAGGTTGGCCGACGGCACCCGCACCACCATGTCCGATCCCGGCTCGTAGCCGGCCGGGAGGATGCGGGCGCGAAAGGGGTGGCGCTTCACCCGGTCGCCGGCCAGGCAGAACGGGCGGATCCCCTTGCGGCGCCAGTGGTCCGGGTCGAGCCATTCCTCGTTGCTCTCCCAGCTGAAGGTGCTGCCCAGCTCCAGCGCCGTCAGGACGCGCCGGCCGGTGGGGCCGAAGTAGGCGGCGTGGGCCAGCATGGAGCGGCCGTGGTGGGCCAGACGGGAGCCGAAGTGGGGGCCGGCCAGGAAGACCACGTTGCCCAGCGGCCGGCCCTGGAGGAACCGGCCGGCGTAGTGGTGCACGATCCAGTGCTTCGCCACCAGGGCGCCGGTGCTGTGGGTGAGGATGTGGAACGGGCCCGGCCACGGCGGCGCCCCCATGTGCCGCTGCAGCTCCTCGTGCATGGCCTGGGCGATCTCGGCGATCTCGATGCGATCATCCAGGCTGACGTAGCGGCCCAGATGGACGTCCTCCAGCCGGTAGCCGTGGCGCGCGAGCTGCAGGTGCAGCGCCTGGTAGGTGGCCGTGCTGCGCACCGACCAGCCGTGGACCAGGAAGACGCGCTCCCCCACCGGTGGCTCCTCAGGCGGGCGGCGGGCGGAGGGCGGCCAGGACGGTGTCGTGGAGGCGCCCGTTGGTCCCCACCGCATCGCCGTTCTTCCAGGACGCGCCGCCGGCCCGGTCGGTGAAGCGGCCGCCGGCCTCGGCCAGGAGGATGGGGGCCGGTGCCAGATCCCACGGCTTCACGCCGGTCTCCAGCCAGACGTCGGCCTCCCCCTTGAGCACCGGCGTGAGGGCGGCCAGATCGCCGTAGCAGCGCACCGAGGCGGCGCGCGCCATGAGCCGGCCCACCGCCTCGCCGTGAGGCGGCGCCAGCAGCCGGGTCAGCTCCCCCACGTTCAGGATGGCCTCCTCCAGCCGGCTCACCCGCGACACCTGCAGGCGGCGGCCGTCCATGTGGCAGCCCAGGCCGCGGCCGGCCCAGTAGGTCTCGCCCAGGGCCGGCAGGGCCAGGGCGCCGGCCACCACCTCCCCGTCCAGGGCGAACGCCACCAGTGGCCCCCAGAAAGGCCCCCCGCGGCTGTAGCCGCGGGTGCCGTCCAGCGGATCCACGATCCACTGCCGGCGGGGGTCGCCTTCGTGGGTGCCGCTCTCCTCGCTGAGGATGGAGTGACCGGGATGATCCCTGATCAGGACCTCCAGGATGGCCGCCTCGGCGTCGCGGTCCGCCACGGTGACCGGCGTCCGGTCGGCCTTCATCTCCGTGGCCACGCCGCGGCGGAAGTGGTGCAGCAGCGGCTCGCAGGCGGCGGCCACCGCCCGCCGGGCCGTCTCCACCAGGGGTGCGATCTCCACGGGGGGCGTCTCCGTCTCCGGCCTCAGGGGAAAGCGGTCAGGGCGGCCTCGGTGGCCGCCAGCAGCGGCTCCGCCGACAGGGGCGAGCCCACCGCCTGCCGCATCCAGGCATCGGGCGTGAGGCGGCCCAGCTTGCAGATGCGCTCGAACTCGGCGCCGAACGCCTCCTGATGGGATCGGAAGTGGCTTTCGATCTGGAAGGCGATGAGATGACCCAGGGGGTAGTCGGGGGTGTAGAGGGCGCCGTCCACCATGTGGGAGTAGATGGCCAGCAGCGGCACGTCCCGGACGCCCATGACCCCGGCGAAGTACCGGTTCCAGACGTCCACCGCGATCCCCACCACCGCCTCGCGGAACGCGGTGGGGGTGGCGTCCGGGTTCTGGTACAGCCAGTTCCACGCGCCCATGTCCACCAGGGCGACGCCGGCGATCTCCCGGGTCGCCCAGAAGGTCTCCAGGGCGCGCAGGTGCTCGGCGGCGGCGTCCTGGCCCGCCAGGCCCAGCAGCTCCAGGTCCCGGGCCTGGAAGACGAAGGCCAGGGCCTCGGTGAAGGCCGTGTTGGGCACCCCCTGCAGCAGGGTGTGATCGATGGAGGTCACCGAGAAGACCTGCTCCACGTTGTGGCCCATCTCGTGGACGGCGATGTTGTACCCCTTGTAGTCCATGCCCCCCTGGCCCACCCGGGTGCGCAGGTGCGCCTTGTCGTCGCGGCGCGCCGCGCCGAAGGCATGCCCCGCTCCCCGGGAGGGCTCCACCACGATGTGGTCGGCCAGGAAGCGGGCCCGGGCCGGTGAGAAGCCCAGCTCCTGCAGCATGCGTGGCATGTCGGCGGCGTAGGCCTCGGCGGTGGGGTAGCGCTGGCGCGTGCGTGCGTCCAGCTCCTCCTCGGTGTAGCGGCCCCGGGGCCGGAACCCCACGTACCAGATGTCGAACGGCTCCAGCGGGCGGCCCAGCCGCTGGCTCACCAGGGCAGCGACCTTGCCGCCCAGCGGCGATGTGAGCACCGACTCGAACAGCGCCCGCACCCCCGCCTCGGGTATCTCCCGGTTGTCGTTGAAGCGCCGCGCCATGAGGGAAGGGTTGGCCGGGGTGTACGGGTCCGCCTGGCGCGCGGCCAGGTAGATGGAGCGCCAGTGGCGGTAGCGGGCGTCGTCCTCCCGGGCCGCCTCGGCCACGGCGGTGGCCCCCGCCGGCGCCTCGGCGTCGCGGATCTTCGAGATGGTGACGGTGTTGTCGGACGGCTTCCAGTCCAGCAGCGGGTTGTTGATGACCGCCGCGGGGATCTCCTGGCGCACGATCCGCTCCATCACCTTCTGGATGAGGCGCTGGCGCGGGAGGCCGTCCGGGTCGGCGTAGCGCGCCTTGAGCTCGTCGCGCAGCCCCCAGTGGGTGATGAGGCGCAGCCCCTCCGGAAAGAGGCGCCGGCCGCGCTCATCCAGCAGGTGGTGCATGTAGATGTTGTAGGCGTTGATGTAGGAGTCGGCCGCGGCCATGGCCTCGTTGATGGCCTGATTCACCTGGGCGGGGATGCGGGTGTCGAAGGTGCTGGTGAGGCGGGCCTCGGCCCACTGGCGCCGGTTCCAGCCCATGCCCTCGGCCAGGCGCTGCTCAAGGGTGGTGAGCGGGAAGTTGAGCAGGGCCACGAAGGCGATGCGTGAGGCGAACATGTCCTCGGAGAAGTGGGCCCCCGGGCTGTAGGCCGCCAGCCGCCGGTCCAGCGGGAGGATGGGGCCGATCTCCAGGTCGACCCCCCTTCGCAGGTCACGGGCCAGGGAGGTCAGGTAGCCGCCCATCCGCTCCAGGGCGAACTCGAAGCGGGCGAAGCTGGCGTCCAGGGCCTCGCCCCGGGGGAGGAACTCCTGCTCCACGAAGGCCGCGAAGGATGCGGCGTCCCCGTCCTCGGCCCGCCAGAGGGCCTGCACCTGGGCCACGCCGCGGTCGATGCGCTCGCTCTCCGCCTCTCCATGGCGCGCCAAAAGGGACGCGCGGGCCGCCTGCGCCGCCGCCTCCAGCGCGGCGCCGCCGGTGCTGCTGGCCGCGGCACGAGGCAGCGGGGCCGGCAGGAGGAGGCCGGCCAGGACCAGGGCGGCGGCGAGGGGCGGGCGGCGTCGTGGCATGGAATGTCCCTCCAGGGCGGGCGGGGTCCAACTTACCACGGCGCGGGTCGACCGTCGCCGGGATGGCACCGGACGGCGCGCCTCAGGGCGGATAGCCCATGTCCAGGCGGCGGACCTGCCACAGGTACCAGCAGGCCACCGACCGGTGCGGCTGCCAGGGCCGTGCGGCGCGGCGCAGCCGGGCCGCCGATGGCTGGCGGCGCAGCCCGTAGGCGCTCTGGAAGGCCAGGCGGATCCCCAGGTCGTCCACCGGCAGCACGTCGGGCCGCCCCAGGGAGAAGATGAGGAGCATCTCCACCGTCCAGCGGCCGATCCCCTTCACCTGGGTCAGGGCCGCGATGATGGCCTCGTCGTCCATCCGGTCCAGGCGATCCAGGGGCAGTCGGCCGTCCTCGGCGTGCGCCGCCAGGTCGCGAACGTAGGCGATCTTGGGACGGGACAGGCCCGCCCGGCGCAGGCGAGTGGCGTGCATGCGGCGCAGCGCTCCCGGCGCCGGGAAGCCGCTGGCGTCACGAGCCGCCGGCGGGAACAGCTCCAGGACGCGCTTCTCGATGGTCTGGGCCGCGCGGAGGGCCAGCTGCTGGTGAATGATGGCCCGGACCAGGGAGGGGAAGGGGGGGAGGACCCGGGTCAGGCGGCAGGGCCCCACCCGGCCGATGATCTCCACCATGACCGGGTCGGCCGCCTTCAGGTGCCGCACCGCTCGCCTGTGATCCGCCACGGCGGGCGAGGCTAGCCCGGCGCCGCCGCCGTCACAAGGCCGCCTGCGGCTCAGGCGCCGGTCTTGTCCCGGGTGGCGCGGCTGAAGGGGACCACCTCGCCCCGGGGCGCGCCGCCCGAGGCGGCCGCCGCCTCATCGGCCCCGTCGCCGGCCGGCGGCATGTCCTCCGCCGGTGCGCCGGCCGCCTCGAAGCGCAGCCCGAAGGAGGCGGACGGATCGGCGAAGCTGGTCACGGCGCTGAACGGGACCGTGAGCCGCCTGGGGACGGCGTTGAAGTTCAGTGTCACCGAGAAGGTGTCGTCATCCACCACCAGGTCCCGGAACTGGTACTGGAGCACGATGGTCATCTCGCCGGGGTACTGCCGGCGCAGCGACTCGGGAAGGACGACCCCGGGGCGATCGGTGTGGAAGCCCACGAAGAAGTGATGATCCCCGACCAAGCCATGCTCGGCGGCGTGGATCAGGGCCCGGCGGATGACGCCGCGCAGCGCGTCCTCCATCATGGCCCGGTAGTCGATGGGCTCTCCAGCGGGCATGACAGGCATTCTGCCACCCTGCACCCCGCGAGGCAATGGTAGGGCGCGGACCTCGGGATGCCAGCGCCGCGGTGTCCGCCGCATGGGCGCCGCAGGAAAGCCGCGGCGCCCCGGC
>JBFGDW010000071.1:0-12780 GCA_041580435.1 Candidatus Polarisedimenticolia bacterium
CAGCGCCGGCCGCCCCATGCTGGGGTTCGGCTCCAGCTGCCGGGAGCGGATGCTCGCCCTGCCCACCGGCGGAAAGGATGATCCCAAGTGACCGATGACCGGCAGCGCGGCCTGCCCGCTGAGGCCTACGAGGAGATCCCAGGCGACCAGTACCCCCCCTACGTGCCGCCGTCTGAGAGCCCGGCCGAGTTCACCCTGCGCTCCCTGCTTTTGGGTGCCCTGTTCGGCATCGTCTTCGGCGCCGCCAACACCTACCTGGGGCTGCGGGTGGGTCTGACCATCTCCACGTCCATCCCGGTGGCGGTGATGACGGTGGCCACCTTCGGCGGTCTGCGCCTCATGGGCATGCGCAAGGGGGGGCTGCTGGAGGCCAACATGAGCCAGACCATCGGCTCGGCCTCGTCGTCGGTGGCCTCGGGGGTGATCTTCACCCTGCCGGCCCTCTACCTGTGGAAGCTGTCGCCCGAGCTGCCCAAGATGACCGTCATCGCCATGGCCGGCGGGCTGCTGGGGGTGCTGTTCATGGTCCCCTTGCGGCGCTTCCTCATCCGCGGCGAGCACGGCCGCCTGCCCTACCCGGAGGGGACCGCCTGCGCCGAGGTGCTGGTGGCCAGCCACACCGGCGGCACCCGCGCCCGGGAGCTGTTCACCGCCCTGGGGATCGGCGCGCTCTACCGCTTCTTCCAGGGGGCGGCGCAGCTCTGGCATGGCGAGGTGGCCACGCGCATCCCGTTCATCCCCAAGGCCCAGGTGGGGCTGGAGACCAGCCCGGCCCTGCTGGGGGTGGGTTACATCCTGGGGCCGCGCATCGCCGCCATCATGGTGGGGGGCGGTCTGCTGGCCTGGCTCATCATCATCCCCTTGCTGGCCTGGATCGGGCAGGACTGGGCCACCCCCATGTTCCCCGAGACCGAGAAGCTGGTGCGGGACATGGAGCCGGGGCAGATGTGGACGCGGTACATCCGCTACCTGGGGGCGGGCGCCGTGGCCATGGGCGGCTTCATCACCCTGGTCCGCTCCATCCCCACCATGGTGGAGTCGTTCAAGGTCGGCCTGGCCCAGATGCGCAGCCGCATCGGCGCCAGCGGCGAGGCTGCGGCCGGGCCGCGCACCGACGACGACCTGCCCCTCAAGTGGGTCGGCCTGGGGGTCGCGACGGTGGTGCTGGCGCTGGCCGCCGTCCCCCACGTGCTGGGTTTCCTGGAGACCAGCTCCATGCGCCTGGTGGCGGCGTCCATGGTGGCCCTCTTCGCCTTCTTCTTCGTGACCGTCTCGTCGCGCATCGTGGGGCTGGTGGGGGTCACCAGCAACCCCACCTCCGGCATGATCATCGCCACCCTGCTGGGGGTGAGCGGCATCTTCCTCATATCCGGGTGGACCGACCTGCAGGGGCAGGCGGCGGCGCTCACCGTGGGCGCCGTGGTGGGGATCGCCGCCTCCATCGCCGGCGACACCAGCCAGGACCTGAAGACCGGCTTCCTGCTGGGGGCCACCCCCCGGCGCCAGCAGATCGGCGAGCTGGTGGGGGTGCTCACCTCCGCCTTCTTCGTCTGCCTGACGCTGGATGTCCTGGCCCGGGTTTACGGCTTCGGCGGCCCGCCGCCGGCCCTGCCGGCTCCGCAGGGAACCCTCATGAAGCTGGTGGTGGAGGGGGTGCTGTCCCAGAACCTCCCCTGGGGGCTGGTGGCCATCGGCGCCGGGCTGGCCATTGTCGCCGAGCTGCTGCGCATCCCTGCGCTCCCCTTCGCCGTGGGGATCTACCTGCCGGTGTCCACCATGACGCCGGTCTTCGTGGGCGGCCTCATCCGCGGCCTCATGGAGCGCCGGGCGGCCAGCGACGAGGAGCGCAAGGGGCGCCGGGAGCGGGGGATCCTGTTCGGCTCGGGGCTGGTGGGGGGCGAGGGACTGCTGGGAGTCGGGATCGCCGCGTGGGCGGTGATCACCGCGACCCGGCCCCAGGGGTTCGGCGCCGCCTGGGCCGGCCCCCTGGAGCACGTCTTCCCCCTGGCGCCCTTCGGCCTGCTCATCTGGCTGCTCTACCGGGCCGCCCGGGGCCGGAAGGCGGCCTGAGGAGAATCCCTGCCTTGAAACCGGGCCCGTGCTGGCGCGTATCAAGGTCCCAAGGGGGAAGCCTGTCATGAAGCGGTGGGTCAAGATCCTGATCGTCGTGGTGGTGGTCGCCGTGCTGGCGGCCGCCGTGGTCATCAGCCGCCAGCGGTCCACCCATGAAGAGGTCGAGGTGGAGGTGGAGGCGGTGGAGGCCCGCGACCTGACGGCGGTGGTGGAGGCCTCCGGCCAGATCGAGCCCAAGGTCTCGGTGGACATCTCCTCCGACGTCATCGGCAAGATCATGGCCATGGGCGCCGAGGAAGGGGACCGGGTCAAGAAGGGCCAGTTCCTCATCCAGATCGACCCGATCCAGTTCGAGCAGCGCGCCGCCCGCCTGGAGGCGGAGCTGGCCACCGCCCGCACCAACCTGGCCGAGGCCGAGGCCAACGCCGCCATCCGCCAGTCGGACTTCGAGCGGGACAAGCGCCTGCACGAGGAGAAGCTCATCCCGTTGAGCCGCTACGAGGCGACCCAGGCGGCCTACGAGGTGGCCCGGGCCCAGGTGGCCTCGGCCGGCAACCGCATTCGCCAGGCCGAGGCCAGCCTCAACGAGGCCCGGGATCAGCTCGGCCGCACGCGCATCGTCTCCCCCATGGACGGCGTGGTCATCCGCAAGAACGCCGAGGTGGGGGAGGTGGCCATCAGCGGCACCCTCAACAACCAGGGCTCGCTCCTCATGACCATCGCCGACCTGTCGGTCATGGAGACCGAGGTGGATGTGGACGAGACCGACGTGGTCCACGTCACCCTGGGCCAGGAGGTGGAGGTCTCCCTGGACGCCTTCCCGGCCCGCACTTTCAAGGGGGAGGTGACGCGCATCGGCAACAGCGCCATCCAGATGGCGACGGCGCCGGGAGAGCGCCAGTCGGCGGACTACAAGGTCGAGGTGACCTTGCTGGAGAGCGATGAGCGCATCCGCCCGGGGCTGTCGGCCACGGCCCGCATCACCACGGCGCGGCGCTCCGGCGCCCTGAGCGTGCCCATCCAGTCCCTGGTGGTGCGGGAGGTGGGCGGCGAGGAGGACGGGAAGAAGGCCGGAGCTTCCGCCACGGGCGCCCCCTCCGGCGAGGCCGGGGGCGGTGCCGGCGTGGCCCTGGCGGCCGATACCTCCGCCACGGGCGACAGCCCGGCGACCGCGGCCAAGGACGACGGCGAGGCCAAGGACGACGGCGAGGCCAAGAAGGAAGAGCTGGAAGGGGTCTTCGTCCTGCGTGACGGCAAGGCGGTCTTCGTGCCGGTCAAGACGGGCATCGCCGGCGAGAAGTACTTCGAGGTCCTGGACGGCCTGCAGGCCGGTGACCAGGTCGTCTCCGGGGACTTCGCCGCCCTGCGCAAGCTCAAGGACGGCGACCACGTGAAGCTCAAGAAGCCCAAGCCGGAGAAGGCCCGGACGTAGCATGGGCGCGCTGGAGGGAGTGCGCCTGGCGCTGGCCGCCGTCTGGTCCCACAAGCTGCGCTCGTTCCTCACCCTGCTGGCCAACGTGGTGGCGGTCATGTCGGTCATCGCCGTGGTGTCCATCCTGGCCGGGATGGATCACTACATCAAGGAAACGGTGGTGGCCGAGGGAAGCGGGATCTACAGCGTCCAGCGCGTGGACCGTCTCAAGATCCTCACCAGCTTCGACGAGTTCCTGGAGTCGCTGCGCAACCCGCGCCTGAAGCTGGACGACGCCGACTACCTGCGGGAGCGGATGCAGACCGCCGAGTACGTGGGGGCGGAGCGCGACACGTCGTCGCGGGTGGAGGCAGGCTCGCGCTACGTGGAGGGGGTCAGCGTCCGGGGCCGCACCGCCGAGTACGCCCTCATGCGGGAGTGGGGGCTGGCGGCGGGCCGGCACCTGGCCCCCATGGAGATCCAGCGCCGCTCCGCCGTCGCCGTGCTGGGCCACGACGTGGCCGAGACCCTCTTCCCTGACACCGATCCCATCGGCAAGACGGTCAAGGTGGCCGGGCGCCACCTGCGGGTGGTGGGGGTGGTGGAGGAGCAGGGGACGATCCTTGGGAGCAACCAGGACCTCTTCCTGTTCCTGCCCATCGGCGCCTTCCAGAAGCTGTTCGGAGCCTACGACTCCATCACCGTCTCCATCAAGGCGCGGGACCTGGACCAGATCCGCGAGTCCATGGCCGAGGCGGCCTTCCACATGCGCATCAAGAACCGCCTGGGGCCCCGGGACCGGGAGAACTTCGCCGTCATCTCGTCGGAGGGGCTCATCAACCTCTGGGAGAGCATCAGCCAGGGGATCTTCATGTCCCTCACCGGCATCTCCGCCATCTCGCTGCTCATTGGCGGCATCATCATCATGAACATCATGCTGGTGTCGGTGACCGAGCGGACCCGGGAGATCGGCATCCGCAAGGCGGTGGGCGCCCGCCGGTCGGGGATCCTCTGGCAGATCATGGTGGAATCCATGACCCTGTCGCTGCTGGGGGGGCTCATCGGGATCGCGGTGGGGTTCGTGGCGGCCAGCCTGGTGGCCGCCCTCTCGCCGCTGCCCTACGCCATCGAGACCTGGTCGGTGGTGGCCGGCGTGGTGGTCACGGCCCTGTCGGGGCTGGTGTTCGGCCTGTACCCGGCCAACCGGGCGGCGCGGCTGGACCCCATCGACGCCCTGAGGGTGGAATGAGCGCCCCGGCCCCCCGCCGGCCCGGGTCGGTCCTGCGGGAGAACCTCGCCCAGGCCCTGGAGACGCTGCGCGCCCACAAGATGCGCTGCGGCCTGGTCATCCTGGGGGTGGCCATCGGCGTCACCACCCTCATGGCCATGGTGAGCATCCTCACCGGGCTGTCGGTGAAGATCGAGGCGGACATCCGGACGTCGGACAACGTGGTGGTCAACCTGGTGAAGTTCGACTTCCTGGGCGGCAACCAGGATCCCGAGGAGATCCAGGCGCGGCCGGATCTGACGCCGGCCGACTGGGACGTGATCCGCACCGAGGTGGACTCGGTGAGCCTGGTGGACTACCAGCAGCAGCCCCAGGGGCGGCTCTACCTGGCCCACTACAAGGACAAGCGCAGCCGCCCGCTGAGCGTGGCCGGCACCTCGCCCGCCTTCCCCAACATCTACCTCATCCCCCTGGCGGTGGGCCGCTTCTTCACCGAGGACGAGCTGGCCCGCAACAAGCGGGTGGTGGTGCTGGGGAAGGGCCCGCTGGAGGATCTCTTCCCCAATGTGGACCCGGTGGGGAAGAAGATCCGCATGGGGGGCAACGAGTACGAGGTCGTGGGCGGGTTCCAGAGCCGGGAGTCGCTGTTCGGCTCCCTGGCCGACAACTTCGCCCTGCTGCCATTCACCACCTTCCGCAAGGATCTCGGCCGGCCCAGGCTGGACTCGTTCGTCATCTCCATGGTGCCGGCCGAGGGGTACACCGCCGACGAGGTCACCGACGACGTCCACAGCCTCATGCGGGCCCGGCACAGGCTGCGCCCGGGGCAGGAGGACGACTTCGCCCTGGTGTCGGCCGACCGGATCCAGGGGTTCGTGGAGGACGCCACCGCCGGCGTGGCCATCGCGCTGGTGGTCATCGCCTCCATCGGCCTCATGGTGGGGGGCATCGGGGTGATGGCCATCATGCTGGTGTCGGTGACCGAGCGCACCCGGGAGATCGGCATCCGCAAGGCGGTGGGGGCCACCCGCGGCGCCGTGCTGTGGCAGTTCCTCATCGAGGCGGTGGCCCTCACCGGCCTGGGCGGCCTGGTGGGGATCGCAGCGGGGCTGGGAGCCGCCAAGCTGGTCACTCTCCTGTTCGGCTTCCCCTCCAGCATCTCCATCCCGTGGATCGTGGTGGCGGTGGCGGTGTCCGCCGGCATCGGGCTGGTGTTCGGCATGTACCCGGCCGCCCGGGCCTCACGCCTGGATCCGGTGGAGGCCATCCGGCAGGAGTGACGGGATAGAATGCGGCGGGCCCGGAGCGGCCGCATCGCCTCTCCCCGGAGCCCGGCAGGGAGGAGCATGGGATGACCGACAGACCGAACTCCTGGTCAACCGACGAGGCCGGATCGCCGCTGGGCCCGCCCGGCGGAGGCGCGGGCGCCCCGCCACTGGTCCCCCCGCCCCCCCCACCGCCGAAGGTGCCGGACCGCGACGGCCCTCCCTGGGAGCGCCGCGCCGGCATCATGGACCTGGGGGCGATGCTGGCCACGGTGCGGGACGTGCTGTTCGACGCTCCCGCAACCTTCGGCCGCATGGTCCGGGAGGGGGGGCTGGCCGGCCCCATCCTGTTCCTCCTGATCCTGGGGACGGTGTGCGGCTGGATCGGCATGGCGTGGGACGTGGTGCTGTCAGGGGCCACCTCGGGGATGGGCGACTTCGGGCAGGTGCCTCCCGAGTTCCGGCAGTACATGGAGATGGCCGAGAGCCCGGCGGTGCGCGTGGCCCAGGCCCTGATCCTGCCGGCCATCCTGCTGGTCATCTACTTCGTGATGTCGGGGGTCCTGCACCTCATGCTGCTGCTGGTGGGCGGGGCGCACCAGTCGTTCGAGACCACCGCCCGGGTGGCCGCCTACACCATGGGGGCGACCGCGGTGTTCGATCTCATCCCCATCTGCGGCCCCTTCATCGGCGTCCTCTGGGCGGTGGTGGTGCTCATCATCGGACTGACCCACGCCCACGAGACCGGGGCCGGGCGGGCGGTTGCGGCGGTGCTGCTGCCGCTGGCGCTTTGCTGCCTCTGCTGCGTGGGCGTGGCCGTGGCGCTGGGCATCGGCCTCGCGGGGATGGCCGGAGGCTGATCCGGAGCCGCCGTGGGTAGCCTCGCCGCCAGCGCACCCCGCCGCGACCCGGAGATCATCTGGGGGAGCGTGGGGACGGTGCTGCTGTCCGCGGCCCTGGCGGTGGTCTGGCTGGCGCCCGGGATGATCGGGCTGCTGCCGCGCTGCATGCTCAAGGCGGCCACCGGCTGGCCCTGCCCCACCTGTGGCCTGACCCGGGCGGCGCAGGCGCTGGCCGCCGGCCAGCCGCTGGAGGCGCTCCTGTCCAACCCCCTGGTGGGGCTGGGCGTGGTGGCCGGCCTGGCCTACCTGCCGTACGCCTGGCTCGTGATGGCGGGGCTGGTGGCGCCGGTCCGCACCGGCTGGCTGCGGCCGCCCCTGGCGCCGGCCCTGCGCTGGGGGGCGCTGGGGGTGGTGGCCCTCAACTGGATCTTCCTGGCGGCCGCCGGCCGCTGAGGCGCCATGCCGGTGGAGCTGGAAGGGGGCTGCCAGGTCTTCGCCCCGGGGGAGGGGGAGCCGCTGGCCGCCGGCACGGTGCGCGAGTGGCGCCACGTGGGGCGCGCCACGGGTGCCCGGGACATCTCCCTGCGCATCCTGGAGCTGGCGCCGGGACGCTCGCCGGCCCTCGCCAACGAGACCTGCGAGGAGGTGCTCTACGTCCTGTCCGGGCGGGGACGGGTCGTCCTGAACGGGCGCGGCCACGGTGTCGCCGCCGGCACCGGGATCTTCGTGGCGCCGGGAGTGGCCTTCCTGGCCGACAACCCGGGCCCCGGCCCGCTGGTCCTGGCCAGCTCCCGCTGCCCCGACCCCGGCGGGACAGGCCCGGACTGGCTGGAGGGGCTGCCTGCGGCGGTGGGGGACGGGCGTGGGGGCGGCGGGCAGGCGGAGCCCCCACCCCTGGTCCGGCTGAAGGACGTTCCGGCCGAGGCCACCGGAGACCGCTGGTACAAGGTGCTGGTGGACCGCCGCCTGGGCTGCCGGCAGGTGACCCAGTTCGTGGGCGCCATCCCGCCTGGCCGGTCCCCGGAGCACTTCCACGAGTACGAGGAGGTGCTCTGCATCCTGGCCGGGGAGGGGCGGATGTGGGCCGGTGCCGTCTCGGCCCCGGTGGCCCCCGGAAGCTGCATCTACCTCCCCCGGCGGCAGGTTCACTGCCTGGAGAACACCGGCCGGGGGGAGCTCAGGGTCCTGGGGGTCTTCTACCCCTCCGGCAGCCCGGCGGTGCACTACAGGAGCTGACGGGCCCCCTGCCCCCCTGCCCGTGATGGCCCCTTCCCGGGGCGGATGCCGTTCAGGAGGGCAGACGGCATCACCACGGGAGACTCGCCATGCGTTCCAAGCCCCAGCTCCGCCCGCTCCTGCTGACCCTGGCCCTGGCCACGCTCCTGGCCGCCGGGCCCGCCCTCGCCGTGGTCGCCCCGCCCGAGCGGGTCAACTACCAGGGGGTGCTGCGCAGCGCCGCCGGCGCGCCTCTTTCCGGCAGCTACGACGTCATCTTCAGGTTCTACGACGCCGCCGCCGGCGGCAGCGAGCTGCTGGTGGACTCCCACCTGGCAGCGGGGACCGGGGCGGTCACCGCCGCAGGCGGCCTGTTCAGCGTGGCCCTGGGCTCCGGCCAGGTGCAGGACGGCGCCGCTCCCGGGACCATCGCCGGGCTCGGCCAGCTCTTCCGGGAGCACGCCGAGGTCTGGCTGCAGGTGGAGGTGAACGACGGCGGCGGCTTCCAGGTGCTCTCCCCCCGCACCCGCATCGCGGCGGCCCCCTATGCCCTGAGCGCCGGCAGCGCGGCGCTGACCGACACGCTGGCCCAGACCACCACCGTCCAGGGGACCGGCGGCAAGCTGCTCAGCACGCCCACCCTGCTGCAGCTCAGCGCGGGTGACGAGGACACCGACCAGCTCATCCTGGCGGCGGGCAACGGCGCCGAGGACGGATCCATCACTCTTTTCGGCGGCCAGCGCATGGCCCTGCGCAGCGGCAACGGCGTCTACGAGTTCTACAGCACCCCCGGAGCCCCGACCCCCCGGGCGACCCTGGACAGCCAGGGCCTGCGCCTGGGCGCCAGCCGCAGCCTACTGGATGGCCCCGCGGCCCTGGAGCTGCGCGCCGGAGTCCCGGGAACGGACCAGCTCACGCTGGCCGCCGGGGCGGGGATCGCCCCCAACCTGCACCTGCAGGCCGCGGACAGCTCCATCCGGCTGTTCGCCAACACCTTCCGCGTGGTGGACGGCACCGGCCTGTCGCAGCTCCTGGACCTGAGCAGCATCGGCGATCTGGACCTGCTGGGGGATGCCCGGCTGCGGGGCGGCGATCTGCGCCTGGGGACCGACGGCAACGTCACCCTGGGGCGATCGGGCAGCGACCTGATCTTCACGCCCAGCATCGGCCACGCGCGCTTCACCACCGGCAACGTCGGCATCGGCACCCTGACCACCCTGAGCGACCAGCCCACCAATGTCCCCACCCACCGTCTCACCGTGGGGGGCGGCGCCTTCGGCAACAACGTGCTGCGTCTCATCGGCAGCGGTGCCTCCGGCTCGGGGGCGCGCCTGGACTTCGGTGACTTCGGCATCGTGAGCATCTCCGAGTTCGCCGATGACAGCCTGAAGATCGCATCGGGTGGCCGCCTGCTGGTGGAGCCGGGATTCATGGGGCTGGGACCGCTGCAGGATCTCAACGCTGGCCCCACCACGTTCCCCACCCATGCCCTGACCATTGGCGGCAACAACGCCGGCCTGCGCCTCATCGGGACCGGGGTGTTCGGCTCGGGCTCGCGCCTGGCCTTCGGCGATGGGGTCACCGCGACGTCCCTGGACCGGGTCTTCATCCAGGAGGACGTGGACGATGCCCTGCTCATCCAGGCCACCTTCGGCCGCATCAGCATCATGCCCAACACGGGTGTGGGCATCGGCACGCTGACCCCGGCCTCGGGGCGCAAGCTCAACGTGGTGGGCAGCACCCTCATCCAGGGGAACTTCGACGTCAGCAGCGGCACCAAGAACTTCGTCCAGAACCTGCCGTTCACCGACGACCTGTGGGTGGTGTACACGGCGCTGGAGGGGGACGAGGCGGGGACCTACACCCGCGGCTCGGCCCGTCTGAGCAATGGGGTGGCGGTGGTGGCCCTGGGGGAGAGCTTCGCCTGGGTCACCAACCCGGACATCGGCCTCACGGCCCACGTGACGCCCCGGGGGGAGTGGGCCGATCTCTACGTGGAGTCGGTGAGCACCTCCGAGCTGGTGGTCCGCAGCCGCGATGCTGCCGGGGGCGAGGTGGCCTTCGACTACATGGTCCACGGCCTGCGCCTGGGGTTCGAGGAGCATCCGGTCATCCAGGAGCGGGTGGCCGATGCGCCGGTCCCGTCGCCGGCCTACTACGACCGGGAGTACGCCGGCCGGGAGGGGCTGCGCGGCTTCTCCGCCCTGGCCCGCTTCCGGGAGATGGACGCCGAGGTGTGGGGGCGGGTCGCCACGGAGATGACGGCGGCCGCCTCGCTGCGGGCGGGGACGGGCCAGTTCGAGGTGGCGCCCGGGGCGGTGGTGGCGCAGCCTGCGGGCAAGTCCGGCTCCCCGCCGCCGGGGCTGGCCGCCGGGATCCCGGCGGCGGCCGGGCCGGGCGCGTCGGCGCCGGTGACGGGCAAGGCAGGTTCCGCCGCCGGCGCCAGGCAGGGGCAGCCCGCCGGTGTCGCCGCCGTGCCGGTGGACCCCACCGGCGACGTGCGCGCCCGCTCGTTCCACGCCAGCGCCACCGAGCTGGCCACGCCGGTGCTCAGCTCCGAGGTGGTGGAGACCGGCGATGTGCTGGTCATCGATCCGTCCCGTCCGGGCTGGCTGCGCCTGTCCCGGGAGGAGGCCGACACCCGGGTCTTCGGCGTGGCCACCGACACCGCCGGCGTGGTGCTAGGGGCCGCCCCTGCCGATCCGTCCCGGGCCGATCAGGTGACCGTGGCCACGGCGGGGGTGGTGCTGTGCCGCGTGGACGCCGCCTTCGGTGCCGTCGAGCCCGGCGATCTCCTGGTCACCTCACCCACGCCGGGACACGCCATGCGCGCCGACGCGCCCCGGGCCGGCACGGTCCTGGGCAAGGCCCTGGAGCCGCTGGCCGCCGGCACCGGCACCATCCGCGTGCTGGTCACGCTGCGCTAGGGGGAGTGGAGATGCGCTCCATCCGGTTCCTTGCGCTGGCCGCGCTCCTGGCCACCGCCTTGCTCATGGCGGCGCCCCCTGCCCGCGCCGCCGGGGAGACCATCAGCGAGTCCACCTTCAACGCGGGCGGCCACCCGGCCCAGGGAGTCGCGCCGGCGTCGGCCAGTTTCCGCATCAGCCTGGGGTCCATCGGCGAGGCGCTGGGCCTGCCGGATCTGGCCGGGGCCGGCCTCCGGCTCCAGCCCGGCTGGGTGGCCGGCCTGCGGCCGCCCGGCGAGGTGCTGAACTTGCGCTTCACCGGTCCGTCGGCCTTCACCTGGAACCCGGAGATCTCCGCCGGCGCCTACAACGTCTACCGCGGCGCGCTGGGGACCCTTCCCGGCAGCACCGGCGCCTGCCTCGCGGCGGGGCTGGCGGCCCCGGGAGCCTCCGACGGGGCGTTGCCGGCGGCGCCGGGGACCGGCTTCTTCTACCTGGTGACGGTGAGAAACCGCCTCGGGGAGGAAGGGGGCAAGGGCGCCGCGAGCAGCGGCCAGCCCCGCCTCAACCCGGCCCCCTGCCCGTAGACCGGTCCGGCCTCAGGGCCGGCCCTCGTCCATGACCGTGGCGACGATCTCCATGGCCTTCTCCACCTCTTCATCGGTGTTGAAGAAGTGGGGCGAGGCGCGCAGGACTCCCCCGGGACGGGCGTCCACGAACAGGCCGCGGCGGGCCAGCCGGGCCACGGCCTCCTTCCCGCCGCCCACCTGGAGCATCACCGAGCCGCCGCGCCGGTGCTCCTCGGGCGGACTGACCAGCGGCCAGCCGCGGGCCAGGGCCTCCCGCACCATCCAGGCGGTGCGGCGGCGGGACTCGGCGGCGATGGTGGGAAGCCCGACCTGGCCGATGAGATCGAGGCCGGCCAGGCAAGTGGCCAGCCCGGGGACGGAGGGTGTGCCCTGGGCGAACCGCCGGACGTTGGCCGCAGGCTCCAGCGGGCCGCCGGCGAAGCGGAACGGGTTGGCGTGGGCGATCCAGCCGGTGCGGCGGGGGCGGAGCCTGGGGATGAGATCGGGACGCACGTGGAGGTAGCCGCAGGCCGGTCCGCCGCACAGCCACTTGATGGTCCCTCCCACCAGGAAATCGGCCCCCCAGCCGGCGGCGTCCAGCTCCAGCACGCCAGCCGACTGGTAGACATCCAGCAGCACCAGGGCGCCCACCTGATGCGCCCGCTCCACCAGCGGGACCGGATCGATCCGCCGGGAGGTGAGGTAGGAGACGTGGGAGCAGGCCACCAGGGCGGTCCGCTCGTCCAGCGCGTCGAGGAGTGCGCCGGCGGCCGCCTCGCCACCGCCCGGATCCTCTACGACGATCACCTCGGCTCCCAGCCGCTCCTGCTCCCGCAGCAGGTACTCCAGGGAGGGGAAGTCGCCGGCCAGGGTCACCAGGCGCCGGCGCGGGCCCGCGAGATCCAGGCACGACAGGACGGTGTCCACGGCGGCGGTGGCGCTGGGCTGGATGGAGACGCTCCCCTCCGGGGCGCCGAGAATGCGGGCGAGGGCATCGGCCACGCGCCCCGGAAGGGCCCACCAGTCGGCGGTCCAGGCATCCTGGCCGGCGTGGGCCTCCCAGCGATCCAGGTACCCCGCGGCCAGCTCCCGGGCGCGCCGGGGCATGGGCCCCAGGGAGTGGCTCAGCAGGTAGATGCCGCGGGTCAGGGAGGGGAACTCCTCCCGGCGGCGGGGAACGGGTCGTGGCGGAGGCGGAAGCGGAGATGCCACGCGGGACGCCGGGCCTCAGCTCCTGAACAGCGGGCCCGGCGAGTCCCCCTCGTCGCTCC
>JBFGDW010000072.1:0-12546 GCA_041580435.1 Candidatus Polarisedimenticolia bacterium
CCAACGAGGGGTACATCGCGCGCCTTTCCCCCGGGGGCCGCGCCGCCGAGATGGTGTCGTTCGCGCTGCAGCCCAAGCGCGCCGCTGCGGGGGCGCGCTCGGCGTACAAGGAAGGGCGCCACATACCCCTGGAGAGGCTCCTGGCCCAGGAGGCGGACCAGCCGTGGCCCGACGCCGCCAGCCGCGACCTTGCGGCGGTGGAGTCGTGGATCCTGGTTCACTTCCTCCTCCACGGCGCCCAGGGCGAGCTGCGCCCGCGCCTGGCCCGCTACCTGGAGCAGGAGAAGGTGGGAAAGGGGGGGCTGGACACCTTCCGCCGTCTCGTGGCGGGGGACGTGGCGGCGCTGGAGCCGCCGCTCTTCCGCCACGTGAAGGACATGGACTAGCGCCGGCGCCGCGGAGCGGGCGCCGTCTCGGCTGGCGGGATCTCCAGGCGGATCCAGTGGTAGGCCGTCACCGGCTGGCCGTCCCTGGTGGCCGGCTGGAAGCGCCAGCGCCGCACCGCCTTCTCCGCCTCCTCCCGGAACGTGAACGCCGTCTCCTGGGCGCGGCCCAGCGGGACGTCCGCCACGTTGCCCTGGTCGTCCACGACAACCAGCAGGATCACCCGGGAGGTGATCTGGCGGATGCGCGCCGCGGTGGGATAAATGGGGGCCGGCTGCTTCACCGCGGCAGGGAACGTGACGCCGTCCCGGCCGGCCACGTGGGCGCCGGGCGGATAGATCTGGGCGTCGGCCAGCTTGGACAGCCCCTGCTCTACCTGCTTCCAGCGCTCGGCCTCGATCTTCTCCTCGGGCGAGAACTCCACGGTGACCTGCATGCGCACTGACACCGGGCGCCCCTTGTGCATGGAGGGAGCGTAGACCCAGCCGGCCACGGCCCGCTGCGCCGACTCCTCGAATCCGTGGCCGGGATTGGTGCACTCCAGCACCTCCACGTCGATGACCTGCCCCTGGGCCGTGACGGTGTAGGCCAGATCCACGCTCCCTGAGAGCCGGTCCCGCTGGGCGCCCAGCGGGTAGCGCGGCAGGGGGTCACGGAGCTTCTGGGGGCGGGTGACGCCCCCCTGGCCCGGCGTGCGGAGCTCCTGGGCGCTGGCCGGCGGCAGGGCCACGACCATGAGGAAGGCGAGGATCGCCGCGGCCGGTCCCGGCCGGCCCGTGCCGCGCTGTGGCTGCCGGTGGCTCACGTCTGCTCTCCCGGCGGCGCCAGCGCCTGCTCCAGGGCCGGGCCGATGGCCGGTGCCACGAACGGGAATCCGGCCCCCTCCAGCTGCGCCGGGCGCACCCGCGTGGAGGACAGCAGGAGCGCCTCGGCCATCTCCCCCAGCAGCAGCTTCAGGGCGAAGGCGGGCACGGGCAAGAGGGTGGGCCGGGACAGGGCCCGTCCCAGGGCGCGGGTGAACACGGCGTTGGTCACGGCACCAGGCGCCACCGCGTTGACGGGGCCGGAGAGGCGGTCGTCGCCGAGCACCGCCTGCACCAGGCGGACGACGTCGGCCAGGGCGATCCAGCTCATCCACTGGGTGCCGCTTCCCAGCCGGCCCCCCAGTCCCAGCCGGAACGGCGGCAGCATCCGCGCCAGGGCGCCGCCGGAGCGGCTGAGGATCACGCCGAAGCGCAGGTGAACCACCCGGATCCCGCGCTCGCGGGCCGGGGCGGCGGCCGCCTCCCACTCCTGACAGACCCGGGCCAGGAAGTCGTCCCCGGGCGGGCTTTCCTCGGTGAGCACCTCGTCGCCCCGGTCGCCGTAGTAGCCGATGGCCGAGGCGCAGACCAGGGTGGCCGGCGGCTGGGCCAGGCCGGCCAGGGTGCGGGCCAGGAGCGCCGTCCCCTGCACCCGGCTGGCGCGGATCCGCTCCTTGCGCGCCGCGGTCCAGCGGCCCGAGGCGATGTTCTCGCCGGCCAGGTGGACGACGGCATCGTGCCCCTCCAGGCCACTCCCGTCCATGAGGCCGGCCGCCGGGTCCCACGCGATCCCCGGCGCGCCCCCGCGCCGGCCCGGCCGGACCAGCCGCGTGACCTCGTGCCCCGCCCCGGACAGGGCCGGGACCAGGGCCGAGCCCACCAGCCCGGTGGAGCCGCTCATCACGATCCGCATCGGATGCCATCCTCCAGGAGTCGCCCATGATTTCACGGAGCGGGGTCTGGCGTCCATGGTGTATTCTCGCGGCTTCCGGGACGCCGAGTCCTCCATGAGCAGCCCTGAACCAGCCGCGGCGGGCCACGGCGCCGCCATCCTCGCCTTCCACGAGGTCTCCAAGTCCTACCCCGGGCGCTCTGGCGAGGGGCAGGCGGCGCTGCACCAGGTCAGCCTCCAGGTCCCGGCCGGACGGGTCGTTGCCATCATGGGACGCAGCGGCAGCGGCAAGTCGACCCTGCTCAACCTGGCCGCCGGCATCGACATTCCCACCCAGGGACGCGTGCTGCTCATGGGCCAGGAGGTCTCGCGCCTGCGGGAGGCGCAGCGGACCCGCCTGCGCCGGGAGCACGTGGGGATGGTGTTCCAGTTCTTCCACCTCCTGCCCCACCTGAGCGTGGCCGAGAACGTCGCCCTGCCTGGCTGGATCGCCGGCGATCCCGCTGCCGGGGTGCAGGAGCGGACGGTGGAGCTGCTCGGCCGCGTGGGGCTGGCGGATCGGGCGGGGGACAGCGTGCAGGCCCTCAGCGGTGGCGAGATGCAGCGGGTGGCCATCTGCCGCGCCCTGCTGCGCCGGCCCACGCTGCTGCTGGCCGATGAGCCCACCGGCAACCTGGACGATGCCAGCGCCCGCGCGGTCATGGACTTGCTGGTGTGCCTGGCCCGGGAGGGGAGACGCAGCCTGCTGTTCGTGACCCACGACGCCTCCCTGGCCAGCCTGGCCCACGAGACCTGGCATCTCCATAGCGGCGAGCTGGTGCGGGAGTGACCCGCTACTGGCTCCGGGCGCTGTCGGCCCACCTGGCCCAGGGGGCGTCCCTCTACATCCTCACCGTGCTGGGCGTCGCCCTGGGGGTGGCATCGGTCCTGTGCATCCAGATCCTGAACCTCAATGCCCTGGGGGCGTTCCGGGGCAGCGTGCGCGCTCTCGGTGGCGACGCCGATTTGGTGGTCTCGGGCCGGCTGCCGTCCCTGGACGAGGGGATGCTGCCGGCGGTGCTGGCCGCGCCTGCGGTGGAGGAGGCCTGGCCCCTGTACCGGGTCGACGTGCTGGTGGACGAGCCAGGGGACGCCCCGCCCCTCTTCCTGGAGATCGTGGGGGCGGATCTCATGCGCCCGGTGGGGCTCACGCGCCTGGCCATGGACTGGAGCACCGAGGCGGCTCTGACCCGCCCAGGCTGGGTGGCGGTCAGCCCCGAGCTGGCGGACGCGCGGGGATGGAGCGAGGGGACGGAGCTTGCGGTGGCCGCCGGGGACCGGCGCCTGCGCCTGGTGGTGGGGGGGCTGGCCGACTTCCGGCGCCTGGCGCCGCTGGCCAGCCGCCGACTGGCCGTCATGGACATCGCCCAGCTCCAGGACCTGCTGGGACGGCGAGGGGTCATCTCCGAGATCAACGTCAAGCTGGTGGAGGGGGCCAGCACCCAGGAGGAGGCGGTGCGCCTCGCGGCGGCGCTGGGACCGGCGGTGACCGTCTCGCCGCCCGATGGGCGGCTGGCCGAGGCCGAGACGCTGCTCGGAGCGTTCCGCCTCAACCTCACGGCGCTGAGCCTCATCAGCCTGCTGGTGGGGCTGTTTCTGGTTCACACCAGCGTGCGGGCGGCGCTGGTGCGCCGCCGCCGGGAGCTGGGCGTGCTGCGCTGCCTGGGGGTGGAGCGCGGTGGCGTGCTGGTGCTGGTGCTGGGGGAGGTGGCGGTGCTGGGGTTGCTGGGCGTGGGGCTCGGACTGCCCCTGGGGTACGCGGCGGCCGCCGCCAACGTGGACGTCGTGAGCCGTACCCTCACCAGTGTCTACCTGCTGCAGGAGATCGAGACGCTGCGTCTGCCGGCGGAGCTGTTCGTCCTGGCCGCCGCTGTCGGGGTGGGGGGCGCCCTGGTCGGCGCCATGGGCCCGGCCCTGGATGCCTGCCGCCGGGAGCCGCGGGAGCTGCTGGCCGCCTACACGCTGCAGGAGCGCGGCGAGCGCCACGCCGTCAGCCTGGCCGCCGGGGGGCTGGCCCTGGCGGCCGCTGCGGCGTGCTGGTTCGTGCTGGGGGGGCGGGCATGGCGGCCGGCTGGATTCGTGCTCGGAATCGCGCTGCTGGCGGTCCAGCCTCTCTGGGCGCCGCTGCTGGTCCGGACCCTGTGCCGAGCGGCCCCGGCCCGGGGCCTCGGCCTGGGCTATAGCCTGCGGTCGCTGGGGCTGCGGCTGCAGGCCACCGCCTTCGCCGTCGCCGCCCTGGCGGTGGCCGTGAGCATGCTGGTGGGGATCACGGTCATGGTGGGGAGCTTCCGCGCGACGCTGGTGGCGTGGGTGGAGAGCACTGTCGGGGCGGACGTGTACGTCTCGGCCACCACCATGGGCCGGGGAGATGGCGAGGGATACCTGGGCGAGAGCATCGTGCATGCGCTCGCGGCGCGTCCCGAGGCGGGGCGGGTGGACCGGCTGCGCCGTGTGGAGGTCACGGCCGCGGGGCGCCGCATCAGCCTCTCCGGGGTGGACATGAGCCTGACGGGGGGCGAGGCGCGCTTCGCCGTCGTCGCCGGCGACGCCGCATCCGCCATGCAGGCCGCGGCCACCCAGGGCGCTGCGCTCATCAGCGAGCCTCTGGCAGCCAGGACCGGCCTGGGCCCGGGCGATCGCCTGGAGGTTGCGACTCCCTCCGGCGCGGCAGCCTTTCCGGTGGCGGGCATCTACCTGGACTATGGCAGCGAGCAGGGGGCCGCCCTGGTGGACCTCTCCACCCTGGAGGCGGCCTTCGGGCCCGGACCGGTGCAGTCGGTCGCCCTCTACCTGCGGCCGGGCCACGATCCTGAGGCGGTGGTGGACCGGATCAAGGCGGACCTGGCCCCATCGGCCCTGCGTGTGCGTAGCAACCGCAGCCTGCGCGGCGAGATCATGGAGATCTTCAACCAGACCTTCGCCATCACCGGGATCCTGCGCGCCATGAGCCTGCTCATCGCCGCGGCGGGGATCGCCCTGACGCTCCTGGTGGTGGCCCGGGAGAAGGTGGCGGAGCTGGCCCTGTACCGGGCGCTGGGCGCGCACCGGCGGCAGATCTTCGGCGTGTTCGTGGGGAAGGGGCTGGGGATCAGCGCCATGGGGCTGCTGCTGGGGTCGCTGGCGGGGGCGGCCCTCGCCCTCATCCTGGTGTTCGTGATCAACAGGGCCTACTTCGGCTGGACCATCCGCCTCCACTGGCCCTGGGCCGCCCTGGCCGGGCAGACGGTGATCATCCTGGCGGTGGGGATGGCCGCCGCGCTGTACCCGGCGCTGGCGGCCAGCCGCACGCCGGCCACGGAGCTGAGCCATGACGATGTGGCGTAGGCGATTGCCGAGGCCGGGGCCGGCGGCTGCACTGGCCACGGCGTTGGTGGCGATCCTGCCCGTGGCGGCGAAGACCTCCGCCGTGCCGGAGGACGGCGCCGGGCCGGACTGGCGCGGTGCCCACCCGGGATACACCTGGTCCTTTCCCCGGGACCACGAGGCCCATCCGGGCTACCGGAACGAGTGGTGGTACTTCACCGGCCACCTGGAGGCGGAGGACGGGCGCCGGTTCGGGTACCAGTTCACCTTCTTCCGGGTTGGACTGCTGCCGGCGGCTCCGGACCTGGCCTCGGCGTGGGCCGCGCCGGGGCTGATCATGGGGCACGCCGCCCTCATGGACCTGGCGGGCGGCCGGCACTGGTTCAGCGAGGTTCTCCACCGCGAGATGCCGCTGCTGTCCGGCACGGGGAGGGCGCCGGAGCCGCTGGTCTGGAGCCTGGCCCCCGCCGGGACGCCGGGGCGCTGGGAGCTGCACTGGACGGGGGAGGGGTTCTCCCTGACCTTTTCCGACCGCCGCCAGGGGCTGGCACTCAGTCTGGAGCTGGACCCGTCCAAGCCGCTGGTGCTCCACGGCGACGGCGGCTACAGCCGCAAGGGGGACAGTCCCGGTGCAGCCAGCCTCTACTACAGCTACACCCGCATGCGGACCTCCGGCCGGCTGACCACGCCTGGCGGGAGCTGGACGGTGATGGGGGAGAGCTGGATGGACAAGGAGTTCGGCTCCAACCAGCTGGAGGAGGGGCAGGTGGGGTGGGACTGGTTCAGCCTGCAGCTGGACGACGGCCGCGACATCATGCTCTACCTGCTGCGGGACGGCGGCGGCCGGGTGGACCATCGCAGCGGCACCGTGGTGGATGCCAGCGGCGCCGCCCGCGACCTGTCCCATGCCGGCTGGAGCGTGGGGGCCACCGGGACGTGGCGCAGCCCGGCCACCGGCGCGCGCTACCCCTCCCGCTGGACCGTGTCGCTCCCCGGCGAGGGGCTGGAGCTTGAGGTGGTCCCACTGCTGGCCGGCCAGGAGAACCACAGCCGCCTGGCCGGCGGGTTGTTCTACTGGGAAGGGGCGGTGGAGGTGCGGGACGCCCAGGGTCGCCCCGCCGGCCGCGGTTTCGTGGAGCTCACCGGCTACGGCGAGGACAACCGCCCCCCCCTGTGACGGCGCGCCCCCCGCGGCCTCCTCTCAGCGGCCCCCTCCCGGCCGGGGGATGGAGCTGTCGGGGTGCATCTTGCCCCGGTGGCAGGTGGCGCAGGTGACCTCGGGGGTGCCGGTCATCTCCGGCTCGAGCTGCTTCAGGAGGGGGACCACGCCGGGCAGGAGATTCATGTTGATGGTCCGGGTCATGCGCAGCATCTCCCGGGCCACCTGCTTCGTCGGCTTCTCGTCGCTGACGAAGTCGAAGGTGGACAGGTCCTGCCCTTCCTCGCCCACGTGGCACTGGGGGCAGCGGGTGCCCAGGCTCATGGAGATGGCCTTCATGGTGTCGATGAGCTCGCGGGTGCCCATGTCCTTGGGGAGGACCTGCAGGTTCTGGAAGCTCTCGGGGGGGAACTCGCCGGCCCGGGGTGCGGCGGCGGGCAGCGCCAGCAGCACCGCGGCGGCGAGAGCCGCGGCGAGGGTGATGAGGGGCGGATGGGCGTGGCGTGGCCGCATGGTGTGTCTCCTCTACACTGAAGGCGTCGCGGCCTAGCGGCCCGCGAAGCGCGGTTCCCGTCGCTCCCGGTTGGCGTCCATCCCCTCCCGGGCGTCCTCGGAGCGGAAGAGCCGGGACTGGAGCTCCCGCTCCAGGGCGAGCCCCTCGCCGAACCCCATCTCCAGGCCGCTGTGCACGGCCCGCTTGATGGCGCCGGCGGCCAGGGAGGCCGTGGCAGGCGGGGTCAGCCGGCGGGCGTAGGCCAGGGCGGCGGCCAAGAAGTCGCCGTCGTCCAGGATCTCGTGGATGAGCCCCACGGCGGCGGCCTCCTCGAAGGAGAGGAGCCGGCCGGTGACCATCAGCTCCAGCGCCCGGGACTTGCCCAGGACCCGCGCCAGGCGCTGGGTGCCGCCGGTCCCGGGCAGCACCCCCAGCTTCACCTCGGGCAGCCCGATCTTTCCCCCACCCTTGCGCGCCACCCGCAGGTCCGCGGCCAGGGCCACCTCCAGCCCGCCTCCCACCGTGTGCCCGTTGAGGGCGGCCACCACCAGCTTGGGGGTGTGCTCCAGCCGGTTGAGGGTCTCGTTGGCGTGCAGGCAGAAGTTGTCCTTGAAGCGGGCGTCCATCCGGCGAAGCTCGTCGATGTTGGCGCCGGCGCAGAACATCTTCTCGCCCGTACCCGTCAGGAGGAGGACATGGACGCCATCGTCAAAGCGGGCCTTGAGGATGGCCTCGTCCAGCTGGCGCATCATGGCATGGGTGTAGGCGTTGGCGGGAGGATCATCCAGGGTGATGCGGGCCACGCCGTGGGCGGCCTCGTAGCGGACCAGGATCCTGTCGGTCATGGCGTTTCCCCTCAGGGACGGCGGTTCATGGGCACGTAATCCCGGCGGGCCGGACCCAGGTAGACCTGCCGCGGGCGGGCGATGCGCTGATCCTCATCCTCCAGCATCTCCTGCCACTGGGCCAGCCACCCGGCGGTGCGGGGGATGGCGAACAGCACCGGGAACATGTCCACGGGCAGCCCCATGGCCTGGTAGATGAGGCCAGAGTAGAAGTCCACGTTGGGGTAGAGCTTGCGCTTGACGAAGTAATCCTCCTGCAGGGCGATCCGCTCCAGCTCCAGGGCGATGTCCAGCAGGGGATTGCGGCCGGTGACCTCGAACACCTCGTCGGCGATCTTCTTGATGATCCGGGCCCGTGGGTCGTAGTTCTTGTACACCCGGTGGCCGAACCCCATGAGCCGCGTCTCGCCGGCCTTCACCCTCTTGATGAAGTCGGGGACCTTGTCCAGGCTGCCGATGTGGTTGAGCATCCGCAGCACCGCCTCGTTGGCGCCGCCGTGGAGGGGTCCCCACAGGGCGGCGGCCGCCGCCGCGGTGGCCACGTAGGGGTCGGCCTGGCTGGAGCCGACGCCCCGCATGGCGCTGGTGGAGCAGTTCTGCTCGTGGTCGGCGTGCAGGATGAACAGCACGTCCAGGGCGCGCTCCAGCACCGGGTTGGGGACGTAGCTGGCCTCGGTCATGCGGAAGAGCATGGTGAGGAAGTTGCCCGGGTAGGACTGCTCATTGGCAGGATAGACGTAGGGCAGTCCCCGGCTGTGACGATAGCCGAACGCCGCCATGGTGATCATCTTGCCGATGAGGCGGTAGATCTGCAGCCGCCTGGACTCGGGGTCCAGCACGTTCTTGGCCTGGGGGTAGAACGTGGACAGGGCCGCCGTGGCCGAGATCAGGATCCCCATGGGGTGGGCGTCGTGGCGGAAGCCGTCGATGAACTTCTTGATGTTCTCGTGGAGCAGGGTGTGATGGGTGATCTCGTAGGTCCAGTGGTCAAGCTGGGCCCGCGAGGGAAGCTCGCCGTGGAGGATGAGGTAGGCGGTCTCCAGGTAGGTGCTGCGCTCGGCCAGCTGCTCGATGGGGTAGCCCCGGTACTCCAGGACCCCCGCGTCGCCGTCGATGTAGGTGATGCGGCTCCTGCAGCTGGCGGTGTTGGTGAAAGCCGGGTCGTAGGTCATCATGCCGAAATCGTCCGGCTTGACCTTGATCTGGCGCAGATCCATGGCCCGGATGCAGTCGTTCTCGATGGGAAGCTCGTAGCGGGCCCCGGTGCGGTTGTCGATGACGGTGAGGGTGTCGCGCTTCTCCATGGGCTCTCCTGCCGGGGGCGGGCCAGAGGATAGCCAAATCGCCGGAAGTGGGCGAGTCTGTCGCGTCCGGGAGGGGGTTGAATCTGTAAAGCTTCCTTACAATCTCGAAAGGCCGGCGCAGGCCAGCGGCCGCCGCTCACCGGTTCCATGGCAGTGAATTTCAGTCTCATCAGTCACTTACAGGAAGATGGCCCAGGTGGGGCAGAGGCGGCATGCCCCTTGCTCTAGGTTGGAGCGCCCCCCCAACGGTGGTGGGGGAATGAGGCCGGGGCACTGGGTCCTGGCCTCGCAGGGGAGGCTTCGTGGGGTGGCCTCCCCTTATTTTTTTGTCCGGACGCTGCCGCTGGCACCTCCCGCCGCCTGTTACGATGCCGGATGTGATCCCGGCTCCCCTCAGCCACCGGCCCGGGACGGTCCCCCGGTGAAGCTCCCCGTCACGCGGCGGCAGGCCGCCTCCCTCCGCCGCAGGCTCCTGGCCCACTACGACACCCACCGTCGCCCCCTGCCGTGGCGCGCCAGCCGGGATCCCTACCGCGTGCTGGTGGCCGAGGTGATGCTGCAGCAGACCACGGTGGCGGCGGTCATTCCCTACTACCAGCGCTTCCTGGCCCGCTTTCCCGACGCGCGCCGGCTCGCCTCCGCCCGCGAGGAGGAGGTGCTGCGCCACTGGGCGGGGCTGGGATACTACCGGCGGGCGCGCTCCCTGCACCAGGCCTGCCGGGAGGTGGTCCAGTCGCACAACGGGCGCTTCCCCGCAGACCCGCAGGAACTGGAGCGCCTGCCTGGGATCGGGGCCTACACCGCCGGCGCCGTGGCGAGCATCGCCTTCGGCCGTGGTGTGCCGGCGGTGGACGGGAACGTGGAGCGCGTCCTCTCACGCCTGGCGGCGGTACGGGGGCGCGATGCGGCGGCCCGGAGGCGCCTGCGGGAGGCGGCCCGGTCCCTGGTGGACGGCCCGCGTCCCGGCGACGTGAACCAGGCACTCATGGACCTGGGGGCCACGCTCTGCGCGCCCCGCGCGCCGGCCTGCGCGGACTGTCCCCTGCGGCGCAGCTGCGCCGCAAGGGATGAGGGGCGGCCCGAGATGTACCCGGCGCCCCGCCGGCGCCCCGCCGCCGAGGCCCGCCGGGGCTGGAGCCTGCTGGTGCAGGTGAAGGAAGGGGTCCTGCTGGTGCGCCGCCCGCCCGGGGGGATCCTGGCCGGCCTGTGGGAGCTGCCCGGCCTGCCGGGCGACGGGGGGAAGCCGCCCGCGGGCGGGCTGGCGGCCGCCCTGCAGGAGGCGGAGCGCCGCATCGGGCGCCGCCTGCGTCCGGGCCGGCTGGTGGCGGAGGTGCGGCACAGCGTGCTGAACCGCGTCATCCGCATGGAGGTCCGCGAGGCTGGACTGGCGTCCGCGCCGTGGCGCCCCCCGCGCCGCGAGGGGCTGCGGCTCCTGCGGCCGGGAGACGCCCCGCCGGCCCTCACCGCCGCCGCGCGCAAGGGGCTCGAGGCGGCCGGCATCCTGCCCCGGCGCCGTGGACCGGAGGGCCGGCCAGACACTAAAATGCGCCGGGTGGCGGCAACCGCCGCCGGCTGAGCGAGGAGCGGGAATGGCCAAGAGCGGCATGGACATGGTGAGCGAGGCGCGCGGCCGGATCGACGAGATCGGCGCCGGCGAGATGCGCAGGCTGCTGGAGGAGCGAGCCGACGTGCTGGTTCTGGATGTCCGTGAGGGAGACGAGGTGGCCGCCGGCACCCTGCCGGGAGCCCAGTGGATCCCGCGCGGCTTCCTGGAGCTGAAGATCGAGGGTCTCGAGCCGCGCCGGGAGCGGGAGATCGTCGTCTACTGCGCCGGCGGCGTGCGCTCGGCGCTGGCCGCCGACACGCTGCGCCAGATGGGGTACCAGAAGGCCCGCTCCCTGGCCGGCGGCTTCAAGGGCTGGATCGGCGGGGGCCACCCGGTCCGGCGCCCTTGAGCCAGGGGCCCTCCTTCCCGGCCACCTCCCGCACGGTGCCGCTGCAGGGGCCCGCCGGCGACCTGGAAGCGCTCCTGGAGGAGCCCGAGGAAGAAGCCCGGGGGGCAGCGGTGGTCTGCCATCCCCATCCTCTTCACGGCGGCACCATGCACAACAAGGTGGTCTACCGCGCCGCCAAGGGGGTGGTGGGTGCGGGCATCACCGCCCTGCGCTTCAACTTCCGCGGTGTGGGCCTCTCCGCCGGCCGCCACGACGGCGGGCGCGGCGAGCGGGACGACGCCTCCGCCGCCCTGGACTTCCTGGCGGCCCGGTATCCGGGGCTGCCGCTGCTGGCTGCCGGCTTCTCCTTCGGGGCCGCCATGGCCCTGGCCGCCGCCGCAGCCGACCGGCGGGTGGGGGCGCGCATCGGCATCGGCCTGCCGCTGCGCCACGCCTCCTTCGAGTTCCTCGCAGGCGACCGGCGCCCTCTGCTGCTGCTCCACGGGGAGACCGATGAGTTCGGCCCGGTGGACGAGGTGCGGGAGCTGGCCGGGCGGCTGGGACCGGCGGTGCGCCTGGACGTGGTGGAGGGGGAGGGGCACTTCTTTCACGGCGCGCTGGAGCGGGTCACTGCGTCGGTGCGGGGCTTCTGCCAGGACTGGCTGGACGGCGGCGGCGCCCGGTGAGCCGCGCCGGCCACTTCGAGCCCTGGCGCTCACGCCGCCGCCGCCTGGTCCGCCGGCTGGACGGCGGCGTGGCGCTCATGGCGGCGGCACCGCGCCGCGTCCACTCCAACGACGTGGAGCACCGCTACCGTCAGGACAGTGATCTTCTGTACCTCACCGGCTTCCCCGAGCCGGAGGCCGCCGCCCTCATGGCGCCGGGACGCAGGCCCGGCCCGTTCTGGCTCCTGGTCCGGCCGCGGAAGCAGGCCGAGGAGGTCTGGGACGGCCCGCGGGCCGGGCTGGAGGGGGCCCGGGAGCTTCACGGCGCCGACGTGGCGCGCCCCATCGGTGAGCTGGAGGACGCCTTGGCGGAGGTGCTGGACGGGGCGCCGTCGCTGCACTACTTCATGGGCCGGGACCCGGCCACCGATGCCCTGGTGGCGCGGGTGCTGCAGCGGCTGCGCCGGGCCAGGGGGCGGCGCCCGCCTCCCGTGATCGGGGACCTGGCCGCCATCGTCCATGAGATGCGCCTGGTGAAGGATCGCCATGAGATCGCCCGCATGCGAGCCGCGGCGCGGATCACCTGCGCCGCCCACCGGGCCGCCCTGTCCCGGGTGCGGCCGGGGCTGCACGAGTACGAGATCCAGGCCGAGCTGGAATCGGTCTTCCTCCGGGAGGGGGCCGCCGGGCCGGGCTATCCCTCCATCGTCGCCTCGGGGCCGAAC